>CAZQFG010000078.1:0-11392 GCA_964592515.1 uncultured Chryseobacterium sp.
CGTAGTTGGGGTCACGATCGATGTTGATGGACAAGGGTCCGGTACGCAGGCCGTCCGACTCGAGCGTGAACGAATGGCGGGCCGTATCGTAGAGCGCGAGCACCTCGGTGCGTCGTTCCGCCCAAAGCGCGTCGAAACGCTCCGTAAGCGCGCTGGTGCCAGGCTCCAGCACCAGATCGATATTGGTGAACCAGCCCTTGCGGAACGGCAGCAGCACGGGCGGACGCGGCGGCACACCCAGCTTGGCGGTGCGATCCAACATGAGCGTCTCCATGCGCCCGTCATGGTTCAGGTCCACGATCATGGTATCCGTTCCGCGGATCACGATCAGCTTGTTGTCCGGGAAGTCGAGCAGCCGGTCCAGTTCCACCACCATGAGCGGAGCGCCGTTAACCTTGATGCAGGGTGTCAAGCTGCGCAGCTGACCGGGGTGGTGAACCGTCCATCGAGGATCGGTAACGGTCCAGTATTGACCGCGCCCGATATACTCCACGCGGTAGGCGCCTTTCAACGGCGTGAGCGTTGGGCTGTCCTCGATGAAGGCGTAGTTGTGGCGGGACGAGAATTTGTCGAACTGCGCAGCACCGTGCAGGAGGCCTATGGCGAGGATGATGGAGAGCAGGGGGCGCATCGGGCTGTGGTACACGCTCAGTTCTGAGAGGTTCACCATCGTCAGTCGTGTTCAATCCAACATCATCGGCACCACCAGCTCCACCTTGGCCACGGCCGGGTGTCGCGCCAGTTGCTCCAGCTGACCGATCAGGAAAGGGCCTGCCAGGCCGGAGACCGGCTTCGCCTCCACGCCCATGCTGCTGAAGGTCATCGAAAGCATCGCTTCGTCCACGCGGCCTGATGAGGTCTCTGTCAACTGGAAGCCGAACGTATGGAGGATCCGGTTGATCTCCATCATGTAGCCGAATGCGCCTGAACGCTCCATGCCGCCCGCGTAGAAGGTGATGCGCACGATGCCCGTGAACTGGTGCTGCTGGGTCATGCTGAGCCCAGCGTGCGGCGTAACGCCTACCCATTCATTGAGATCGCGCTTCTGGTGCTCGGCATAGAGCCCGGCCGTATTGACCACTGGGTTCTTGCGCACCGCTTCCAACTCGGCATTGTGGTGCAGCATGAACTTACCGCCACGCTTCAGCCGCAGGTAGGTGCAGGTATGCGGCTCACACACCAGACACTGTTCCGCGAACCAGGGCCGCAGGCTGTCCGTGCGAACGCCACTCCGGTAGTCCACCTCCAAGCGCCGCTCATCGAAGACCAACCGCGCCTGCCGATGCCCTTCATCGATCAGGTAGTACGGCCCCTCGCGCATCGTCATCCGCACCGTGTCAGGCAGGGACCCATGCCACTGGCAGCCGTTCAACAACTTGCCAGCGGCCTTCACCTGCAGCGCATCGTAGCCCTCCGGCACCTGTTCGAAGGTGAACACGCCGTCCTTCTTCGCCGAAGGCTTCACGCCTTTGTCGCGTGCATCACGCAGGGTCACGTTGGCACCGGGGAGCGGCTTGCCCTCTTCATCGACCACCAGCACCACGAGGCGTTGGGCGTGCGTCGAAGTACTCATCAGCACCAATGCGCTCAACAGCGTAAGAAGAAGGGAAGTCCAGCGGCGCATGCGGTGTCTGTCCTGGAATGCAAAGGTGCCGGTCGTACCGCCAACTCCGTGCCACCAATGGTATTCAATGGGCCTTCCAAGCACCTCCTACCTTCGCTCTGCCATGCGCCTATTGCCCACCATCGCCCTGTTCACGTCCGTTGCGGTCACGCACGCCCAAGTGCTCCCCGAGCTTCCGCAGGAATACCTGAACGTCTGCTACCCCACCACGGCCGCCACCATCACCGTGTGCAACAGCGGCTGCGACTATGGCAACGCCCAGCTGCAACAGGCCATCAACGCCGCGCAACCGGGCACCACCATCCTGTTGCAGGCCGGGCACACCTACAGCGGCAGCTTTACCCTGCCCGCCAAGACCGGTGACGACTGGATCGTGATCCGCAGCAACGCGCCCGACGCCCAGCTGCCCGCCGCCGACCAGCGCATCACGCCCGCCTTCTCTACTGTGCTGCCGCGCATCGTATCGGCCGCCGGACAGACCGCGCTCACCTTCGCAAGTAACGCCCACCACTACTACCTGATGGGCTTGGAAGTGAGCAGCACCGGCTACTCCTTCGACCTGATCCGCGCTGGGGATGGCACACAGAACACACTGGCCGCACTGCCGCACGACCTCGTCTTCGATCGGATGTTCATCCACGGCGATGCCACGCTCGGCTCCAAGCGTGGCATTGCGCTCAACAGCGCGCGCACTGCGGTGGTCAACTGTTACATCAGCGACTGCAAGGGCGAAGGACAGGATACGCAGGCCCTCTGCGGCTGGAACGGTCCGGGGCCGTTCAAGATCGTGAACAACTACCTCGAAGGCGCTGGCGAGAACGTGATGTTCGGCGGCGCCAATCCCAACATCCAGGACCTCGTGCCCTCCGACATCGAGGTGCGCAACAACCACTTCTTCAAGCCGCTCAGCTGGAAGGAAGGGCACCCCGATTTCGCGGGCACGGCGTGGTGCGTGAAGAACCTCTTCGAGCTGAAGAACGCGCAGCGCGTGCTGGTGGAAGGCAACATCCTGCAGAACAACTGGGCCGATTGCCAGAACGGCTTCGCGGTGCTGATCACGCCGCGCACCCAGAGCGGTGCTTCCATGTGGAGCCGCGTCACCGATGTCACCTGGCGGTACAATATCCTCAGCGGCAGCGATGGCGGCTACAACTTCAGCGGGCACGATGACCAGCTGGACAATCCCGTGAGCACGCGCATCCTCGTGGAGCACAACCTGGCCTACGACCTCACCAACGTGAACAAGCTCTACCAGTTCCTCAACGGTACCGAGCACCTCACCATCCGCCACAACACCAGCCTCAACGCAGGCACCACCACCAGCGCCGCCGGCGACCCCACGCTCTTCCTCACCTTCCAGGACAACATCTGCGGCTTCGGCAACTACGGTGTCTGCGGCACGGGCTCGGGCTGCGGCAACGGCACCATCAACACCTATTTCCCCGGTTCCACCTTCTCGCACAACGTGTTCATCGGCACACCGGGCGGCCCCAACGGCAACCCCTCGCAATACCCGCCTAACCACTGGTTCCCCGCAGGAACCGGTCCTGTGAGCTTCGTGGATGCGGCCAACAACAATTACGCGCTGCTGCCCACCAGCCCCTACTACAGCGCAGCTTCCGATGGCACTGCTATCGGCGCGGACATCGACAGCCTCAACACGTACACCGCGAACGTGCTCAGCGGTGTGTGGACGAGCTGTGCGGACTTCACCACGGTGGTGAACGAGCTGAACTCACCGATCCCGTTCACGTTGGCGCCCAACCCTACGCACGACCGCTTCACCGTTACCACCACGGATGCGCTACGCGGAGGTGTACTGAGCATCCTTGATGCTTCAGGACGGATTCTCCTTCAGCAACCCATCATGGGCCACACCACCACTATCGACATCGGTGCGCTGCAGGGCAGCTTGCTGTTGGTGCAGCTTACACGCGCTGACGGATCGCTGGCCGGCGTGCAACGGCTCGTGCTCGCACGGTGAACGTTCAACCGAACGAAGGACACCTCAGTTCGTGTTCGCCCCGAAGTACGCCTCCAGTGCCTGCATCTGCCGCTGCCATTGTGCATCGCGGTACTGCTGGTCCGCATCGGTGGCATGGCGCCGCGCCAACCGTTCTTCCAAACGGTCGCAGGCGGGATCGTTCGCCAGTTCGGCATAGGTAAAGCGCCCCGGACGGAAGACGAACACCTCCGGCGTGGCATACTTCGTCGAACGTGACCAAATAGGCCGTAACACCGCCCAGCGTTCCGCCGGATCATGCGGCAGGTCGATCAGCATGCGCTCCTCGCCACGGACCACCTCCATCACCACATCGGTACACCAACAATCGATAAAGGTGAACGACCGGTGCGTGCGTAGACCTGCCCGCAGCGGTGTGCCATTGCGCGTCCAGTACACTTTGTCGCCCGGCCGCTCGGGCCCGTAGGGATGCGCTGCCGAGAGCGTGAACCGCACCGACACGCTCAAGTGCCGCACCCCGCTCCGTTGGTACAGGTGCTTGGTGGAAGCGTCCTCCGCGAAGGCACCGCGCATGGGTCGCCCTCGCTCGTCCTCCACCACCACGAAGAGCAGATCGGGCTGGGGCACGGGTTGCGCAACGACCGAGTGCTGCGACGACAACAGGAACAGCAGCGCGCACCACTGGACCACCGACGCATGAAGGACGCCGGTAAGCCATCGATGAGCAGAACGAGGCGCTGCCTTCATGGCTGCTCCACCACCCAGAACGGCGGCCCCACCAGTTCCTTATCGCCCACGAGCAGCACCACCACGCGGTACTCGCCCAGCTTCCACGGACGCAGGCGACCTGGCATCGCCACATGCAACGGCACCAAGGCCACCGTGTGCTGGAACCACTCCGCGCTCGGCATGCCGCAACACAGCTGCACGTTGCAGGGCGGCAAGTAGTCCACCCATGCATCGCCCTCCTTGCGCTGGAAACCATAGAGCGGCGTCCCACCCCCGCAACTACCGTCCAGCTGCACATGGCCGGTGATGTGCACCACGATGGTGTCGGACAAGTAGTAGAGCGGTGCGGAGGGTCTACCCGAGCGTGTGTGGCCATGACCTATCGACGGTTCCGGAAGTGGCTGGAACGGGTGCGGGTCGATGGGTTGTGCGCTGAGGGCAGGCGCAAGGACAAGCGTAGTGAGGAGAAGGGCGAAACGCATGCCCACCGGTACACTTCGCCAGCGCATCGGTTCAATGGACCGACGCACCCGCTCAACGCTCCACCACCTTGAACGGAGGACCCGGCAATGGCTTCTTCCCACGCTCCAACAGCACCACGCGGTATTCGCCCGGCGCCCACAAGCCCCCCGTTGCAGGTCGATGGGCAACCGCCGGCACCAGGCCCACCGATCGCTCGCCCCGGTCGCGGTAATAGCGATCGCGCTTGCGGATGGGATGGGGCAATGGCTGAAGGTCCTGCCATTCGCCATTCACCTTGCGTTGGAACCCGTGCACGGGCACGCGCGGATCGAAAGCCGGCACCACCATCACCTCCCCGATCACCACCACGCGCAAGGTGTCGTCGGTGTACAGCGTATCACGGTCCTGCACACCGCGAGCCCACGGTGCGAGCCGCACGGTCGGTTTCACCTTCACATCACGTATGGGCTGTATCCGGGCCTTCTGGGCGTGGAGCGCAAGCAACGGCGTGCACAAGACCAGGACGAGGAGCTTTCGCATGTCCGGCTGTACACCGAACGCTGCCCTGGGTTCGATCGCGGTGCTCATACACAATCACCACAATTGGGGAGGAACGATCCGTTCTGTACGGGCCTAACTTTCGGTTCCAACACCCACGGTCATGGAAACCCTAACAACGGACATCAGCACGGCGCAACGCGCCTCATGGAATACGTTCAGCGCAGGGTGGCGGAAGTGGGACCACATCGTGATGGGGATGTTGCGCCCGCACGGTGAGGCCATCATGGACCACCTGGGCGCCACCGGCACCTCGGTGGTGCTCGATGTGGCGGCCGGCACCGGCGAGCCCGGCCTCAGCATCGCCCGGCACCTGCACGGCGGCAAGGTGGTGATCACCGACCTCGCCGAGCACATGCTCGATGTGGCGAAGGAGAAGGCCGCCGCCGCAGGCATCACCAATTTGGAGTTCCGCGAGGCCGATGCCAACGACCTGCCCTTTGCGGACAACACCTTTGACGAGATCAGTTGCCGCCACGGCTTCATGTTCTTCCCCGACATGCAGCAGGCCGCCAACGAGATGGCGCGCGTGTTGAAGCCCGGAGGCCGCATCGCGGTGATGGTGTGGGCCGGACCGGAGAAGAACTTCTGGGTCACCTGCATGGTGAAGAACATCCAGCAGCACATCGATATGCCACAACAGGAGCCGGGCGCACCGGGCATGTTCCGCTGCGCACAGCCGGGTCTGCTCGCCGGCATCTTCCGCAACGCGGGGCTCAAGGAGGTTCAAGAGCGCGAGGTGCCTACCACCGTTCCGGTGAGCGGCCCGCAGGAGTATTGGGACATGCAGACCGAAGTGGGCGCACCCTTCGTGGCCGCGCTCAGCAAGGTGGACGCCGCCACCGTGGCCAAGGTGCGCGCCGGTGTGCTCGCGGAAATGACCGAACGCTATCCGAACGGGCACATCGCCGCGTGTGGCATCCTGGTCACGGCAGTGAAATAGCGTGACCCGGAAGGCGGGCCGGGGTTAACGTCTTCAGTGCCGTTCCGTGGCGTATGTGCGCCACACCACACTGGCCGCACCCTCCAGCTGTTTCACCATACCGAGGTAGCCGAGCGTGCCATCCGCAGGGTCGCGGCGAAAGTGCACGGCATTCCGTGAGGCCGAATTGGCGACAAGCACGTACCCACCATCGGGGCTGATCGCGAAGGTGCGCGGTGGGTTGCCCACGCTGCTCTCGTGCACCACGGTCCTTAACACGCCCGTGATCGGGTCGATGGCGAAGATGCCGATGCTGTGCTCCGGTGCGCGGTTGCTGGTGTACACATTGCGGCCATCGGGGCTTACGTGCACATCGGCACTGCTGCCCAACGTAGGCACCTCCGCGTACGAGGATAAGCGCTGGTGCTGTTGCAGCCGGCCATTCACTACCTGCAGCACACACAGGGTACCGCTGAGTTCCTCGATGCAGTAGGCCGTGTGCCCGTCGGGGTGGAACGCGAGGTGCCGCGGACCGCTGCCCGGAGCGGTGGCCACATCGAACGCGGCATCGGCCCGCAGGGGTTGTGGAGCATCCGCATTGAAGGCGAACGCGCGGATGCGGTCGCAACCCAGGTCGGGCACGTAGAGCCGATCACCTTCGGGTGCGAACACTGCGGCGTGCACATGCGAACCTTCCTGCCGGTCGGCCACCACGCCGCTGCCGGGTCCGGTAAAAGCGATGTGCTGCGCGGCCTCGCCGATGCTGCCGTCCTGCTGTAAGGGATATGCGGTGATGCTCGAACCGGTGTAGTTGGCCACCACCAGCCAGCGCCCGCCGGGGTGCACGCTCACATACACCGGGTTCTCCCCTTCGCTCGCACGCACGTTCAGCGCACGCAGCGCGCCGGTGAGGCTGTCCACCGCAAAGGCGCGCACGCGGCCATCGCCGGGCGTCTTGGTCTCGGTGCAGGCATAGAGGGTGCGACCGTTGGGCGCCAGGGTCAGAAAGCTCGCGTTCACCAGGCCGTCGCCGTGCCACACCGGCTGAAGCACTTGCGCATGGCCATCCAGTCGCAACACGTGGATGCCCTGGCCCGGCAGGCCATCGGTGTAGCTGCCCACGAACGCGAAAGTGGTCTGGGCGCCCGCACGAAAGCCAAGGAGCATGAGCGAGGAAAGGAGCGCAATGCGGAGCACGGGGGAAGGTAGCCAGAAGTTGTGCCTGCTACCACCACGGCGCGTTCCGTGCCGCATGCCGAACGGAGCGGCCCTGCAAGCGAGAAAACCGCCGCACGTCATCCCGCTGCCGTGGCCCTACCGCATGGGAAGCACGAACGCCAAGGCCGGTCGACTTGCTTGATCCGGGCTTTATGAAGATCGAAAGGAGGTGGCAGGCAGGACGGGATCCAACGGTCCATATCCCATGGCACCGCACTAACCCTATGCCCGCGGCCGCGGCATGTCCCAAGGCTTCACGTTGTAGCCGGGAATGCGCAAGGGGCGGATACTCTCTGCTCGTTGCTGGTCCAGGCGTTCCATCTGTTCCAGCTGGTCGGGGAAGAGCTTGCCGTGGTCCACGAAGGTGATGAGCTGCACCACCTGGTGGGGCACCACCCAAGTGCCGATGAGGAAGCCATGGGCCACACCCACGCGCACATCATCGTTCTGCAGGCAATGCTCCGTGCCGAAGCTCATGTTCTCGCGGATGAACTCCTTCAGGCGGGTGAGGCCATCGCCCGTGCGGTTGAAGCGCTCGGCGTACTGCTCCAGCACATGGTGACTGATGTGGTGGCACACCCCATCCTCCACCACGCGTGCGGCGCGGTAGTAGCCATCCGCACCGCGGTACCACACAAAGGGCGCGATGTTCAGCACCTTCTTGGTGGGCAGTATGGCCACCAGCCAGTTGTTGCCGGCGGGCGAGCGGTACTCGAACAGCTGCGGCACCAGGCGCTGCGACTTGTCCTTGCGGAGCTGCCGCATCATGCGCGTTACGGGGTCCTTCAGCTTGTTCCACAGCGCGGGCATGTCGCGCAAGGCTTCACGCACCACCTGTTCCGGGGTATGTGTTTGGACGATCATGGCTTTGCGGGCTTGAACGGGATCCGGTGCCGAGGGGTTTCTCCACAGGTTGCCCTTCCCAGGTCCAGTGGGATCAGCTGCACGCAAGGTCCCCAAGGACGGGAGCCCCTGCGGAGGCATAGGTCATTCGCATACGAGGCGCTCACGCCGCCATGCACACCACGCTTTGACTATATGGGGTAGCACCCGCTGCAAAGTGGGCACGTACGCGGAACGTATGGTACACACCGGGTTCCAGGCCCTGCACATCCACCTTGGCCTCATTGCACATCACGATCCGCAAGGCACCTTCATCGTTCCGGTCGCTAGGCCTCACTTCCACGGCATAGGCGCGGGCACCATGCAAAGGCTCCCAGCGCAGTTGCAACGCGCCGGGCCGCCCGTAGTGAAGCACCCGCACCTTCTGTGGCGCATCAGGGACAGCAAGCAACAAGGGAGGCTTGCGCAGTGTGAACCCGCTGCTCAACGCCACCTGCACACGGCCGCGTGAAACGGCGCGCACATAGTGGAACAGATCATCCAACGCGTCATCAAGCGCGGCCCGGCACGCCTTCCGGTGTGCGGTAACGATACGCCCCCCATGGAACAGGCACCGTTGGTTGGCCTCTTCCATGGCCGCCCGGCAGGTATCCAGCTTGGCCAGCATGGCAGCGGTATCCGGGAAATCCGGATTACCGGTCATGCACCTGTGGATGTGCCGTGCCTTTAGCACCATCTCCAACATGGTGAGGTGCTTGGTCCGTTTGCAAATGGTCTGTATCCGCATCGGTCCCCTGTTTGGTGGGGCTTGAACGGTACAGAAAAGGCGGCGGTTTCATTGCACCCGGGCCAAAAACCTGTCCTCCCGCCGGAAAAACCCATTGATACCAGGGTCATACCAACACGCCCCTGCGGATCCCTGAACCTTTTCAGGCAGAACTTGATCACTGTGCCCGGGGTCTTGAACGAACCGGCCGCCATACCGATCAAAATGGTGCAACAAACGGTCAAGTTGCAGACAACTCCCAAAAGGTACCGGGGTGTTGTGATCAGGTCCAGGTCAACTCCCAAATGGGCGACGCATTTCTTGATCGATCTGCAGGCAACTCCCAAAAGGTTTGGGCAGGTATTCATTGATCCGGCCACAACTCCCAAATGGTCGGGGCGCAGATCGATCGGAATGCCGGCAGCACCCAAAAGGTAATGGCCCGGACCAACCGTTCTCCGACCAACTCCCAAATGGCCAGGCCACGGATCGATCGGGTACTCGCGGATAGTGAGCGGCTTGTGTGCTGAACAGGGGGTGTGCTAAGTTGGGTTCATGCACGTTCCGTTGTGCATGACCAGCCGGTGGCTTCAGGCAATAGGTTCAAAGGCCGGCGGCAGCCGGAAAGGCCAGGGGTTGGGCCTAATTGGCCTAAGGTGAACAGGCGCGATCGCGAGAGGCCTGGGGTTGCCGGAGGCAGAGGCTTGGGGCTTCGGGTTTGGGGTTTGGCGGCACAGATGGGATATTGGCCGCGAAGCGGAAAGGTTCTGAAGGCGATGGGCCGTTGGGTTGAACTCAGCTGCGCGCAGGGTCCCCGAAGACGGGAGACCATGCGAGGCCGTCGAGATGTGCGCCAGACTCATTCGGATAGGGTAGGTTCATTTGACCTCTATTAGCCTGCACCCGTACTGCTTGTGCCCGTAGCTCAATGCAAAGGATTCAGATACCTCCCGCCATTTCCCGCCGGGATATCCATTGCCATGATTTGCTCCCATGCAGGAACATTCGCAATGGTAACCCGTTGCGTTCCAACAAGCTGATGCACACTTCTGCTGCTCGCGATAGGCTTGAATGACATAGACCTGCCCAAATCTTGAAAGTGTACGCTCCACGATGTCATCGAACCATGCCTTAGGAATCTTCCAAGCCTTGAATTGCTTGTTGAATTCGGGAATCGCTCTACGCTCATCGCGCAACCAAATCCGATTGTCAGCCGCGTAGGGCAGCTTCACCAGTATGCCAAGCGAGCCACCCCGCTCGAATACGACAGGCACCTTGACTTGCCTCCAGATCTCGGCTAACCGCGGGTGGTTCACGCAAGCAATATAGTGTCACACCTTGGGTGATGAGTCGTTCCCAATGGCACCGCCGAAGAAACCGACCAACAGCGCGCCGACTGGACCTCCGAATAACAGCCCCAGTCCTGCCCCGATAAGTGCACCACCAGCAATGTTGGTCTCGCGCTTGGCTTTGAGCTTCGCCGCTGAGTAGGGTGCGCGTGTTTTACCATTCCAACCACGTGCGGTACGCGTGTGGTATGTACCCTTCGAAAGATTGCATGGGATACAAGCCGCGTATAGGTTGTTACCGTGGTTGGTTCCACCAAGAGCACGCGGGCGCGAGTGCTCCACATGCCACGAGCCCCTTGACCCGTGCCGTCCGTAGTTCGAATACGAGAGCGAGCAGTGACAGATGTGACAACGCCCATTCGTCCTGTTATAGATGCGGCTGAGTTGGTCGTTCGTGAAAGCCATCTTCGTTTGTGTTAATGGGTGTCTTCGTCTTCTTGTTGCTGGTCCTTGCTGTAGTACTTCCTTTTCGCTTCCTGGTCCTCTTCTCGGCCCTCCTCGATCTCTTCACACGACCACCGCCGCGCCCACCGCACCTTGTTCCGGATGATCCAGTAGTGCGACTTGCACGGGAAGCTCCAGTTGCCGATCGAGGGACTAAGCGACACCTCCTTCCCATTGAACCGAAGCTCCCAGTCAGTCGGCGTGAGCGGCGTCACCACTCTGCTCCCACATCCACACGGGCAGAGATGCACGGCGGTGCCATACTCCAAGGTGATGTAGAGCACGCCCACCTCCAGTTCTTGAGGGATGAACTCAGTGAACTTGTGCCGGAACCTCTTCTCGGGTGATTTGTCCGGTGCTGATGACGTACTCGACATGGTGTGCCTGCTTCTGGTCTTGGTAGAACGAACACAACTGCTTCCACTTGATCACGGCTAATGACGCATTGAGCATGTTCAGATCGGCGATCTGGATGTTTGTCGCGTACTCGTCATCGTCCGAGTCGGTCTTGCCA
>CAZQFG010000079.1:0-11197 GCA_964592515.1 uncultured Chryseobacterium sp.
CTCCAAGCCGACGTGCTTCCACCCAAGCGGACGGTGTAGCTGCCGTTTGCCAGGTCGCCCAGGTCCATCTGCACCGTGGCACCACCCCGCACCTGCGGACCGGAGAGCACCACGCGACCCGCCGCATCGAGCACTTCGAGCACACCGTTCACGCCAGCAGGGACGCTCACGTTCACGGTGCCATTGGCCGGGTTGGGGTACAGCGCCAATTGGTTGTTGGCAATGATGCCTGCCACGGAGGTAGTGATCTCCTCGGGATCGTAATAGAAACGCGCTGTGGTGGCCTGTCCGCCCAGTGTGGTCACGATTAGCACCGGCGCATCCATGCCCTGCGCGATCCACTTGTACTCCACCGTCTCCGGCTCATCAATGCGGAAGCCCTGGCCGAACTGGTTCACGTAGATGGAATCCGAACGCTGAAGCACCGAACGCACGCGCAACACTTGGAAGGTATCGGCGGGCAGGTAGATGGTGCCCCAACCGTCCACGTTATTGATGCGGAGCTGGTCCTGCATGAAACTGAACAAGGTGGGCACGGTCAGGGAGAAGCTGCTGAAGGAGCTGTCCTCATCTCCGAAGTTCATCGGGAAGCGATGGATGTAGTCCACCGGCACACGGCGCGTGCTGGAAGGCAGGCCATTGATGTTGGCGCCGAAACCCACGTTGCGGTAGCCGGAAGCGTCCTTCTTGTAGTAGTCGTAGAGGTTGGAGACCGTGAGGAAGGTCTGGAAGCTGAAGTCCTGCCCCTTCATGGCGAAGTTGGCCTGATGCTGAGGATAGAGGAAGACGTTGTTGAAGAAGAGCTGGTAGGCGAAGGGCGTGGAAGAGACCGCAACCGCCGTATCGGCACCGGGCAGGTCAGGGGAAAGATCGCTGAAGTCCCAAACAACGTCGGCGCCAGTGAGGCCCAGGTCCACGCCCGTAGCTACGGTGTTGCGGTAACGCATGGTATCCCCCGCAGAGGGCATATCGGCCGCCCCAATGGTGATCTGGGCGAAGGCAGGGGCGAGCAGAAGCAGAGAGCTGAGTGTAAGGATGGATCGCATGGGGTTCCGGTTGCCACCAAAGCTACCGGAAGCGGCCATACCGGATCGGCCCGATGGTTGCCGCAGTAGTGACCTACCTTTGTTTCCCAATGCGTCATCTACTCCTGATAGCTGCGGCCCTGCTCGCTCTTCATGTGCAGGCCCAACCCGACAAACCCATGCTGGTGCAGTTCAGCGGCGTGGTGGTCACCGACAGCCTGATGCCCGTACCCTTCACCAACATCCTGGTGAAGAACACCTACCGCGGTACCATGACCGATGTGTTCGGCTACTTCAGCTTCGTTGCGCAGGAAGGCGATACCATCCTGTTCAGCGCCGTGGGTTTCCAGCGCTCGCAGTACGTGATCCCCGACAGCCTTACGGAGAACAAGTACTCCATGATCCACGTGATGAACCGCGACACCGTGCAACTGCGTGAGATCGCCGTGTACCCGTGGCCTTCGCGTGAACAGTTCCGCGAAGCCTTCCTGAACCTGCGCCTACCTGCGGATGATTACCAACTGGCCATGCGGAACCTTTCGCCCGCCGAGATGGTGCAGCGCATGGAGAACCTGCCGCCCGACGCCTACCAGAGCTTCCGCTACCAGATGCAGATGGACCACACCAAGCTGTACTGGGCGGGTGGTACGCCGCCGATCAACCTGTTCAACCCCATTGCTTGGGCGCAGTTCGTGCAGGCCTGGCAGAACGGTGCCTACAAGAAGAAGGACTGACGCGGCCCCATGGCCACCCTGCTCCCCTACCTGAACAAAGGCCTGCTGGAGGCCGGGTGCGACGAGGCGGGACGTGGATGCCTTGCGGGACCGGTGGTCGCAGCTGCGGTGATACTGCCACCACGCGTGCGCATTCCCGGATTGGACGACAGCAAGAAGTTGACCCATGAACGGCGCGAGGAACTGCGTCCGCTGATCGAAGAGCGCGCCCTGGCGTGGGCCGTGGCCTTCGTGGAGCCCGCCGAGATCGATGCCATCAACATCCTGCGGGCAAGCTTCCTGGCCATGCACCGCGCGCTTGACCAACTGGCACAACGCCCCGAGCACCTGCTCATCGACGGCAACCGCTTCACGCCCTACGCGGGCATTGCGCACACCTGCCTGGTGAAGGGCGATGCACGTTTCCGCAGCATCGCGGCAGCGAGCATCCTGGCGAAGACCCACCGCGACGCGCACATGGCCGAGCTTCACACGCGGCACCCCCACTACAATTGGGCGGTGAACAAGGGCTATCCCACGCCCGACCACCGCGCCGCCATTGAGCGCATAGGGCCCTGCGAGCACCACCGGCGCAGCTTCCGACTGCTCAAAGAGCAACTCGACCTCTTCTGAGGCCCCGCCCCCTGTGTCCACATGCGGGTGTGCAAAGGCCGCGTGGATCGTGGCGTTCCGGCGTTCGGGCACGGATAATTTCGCACACGTCCCGTACCACACCATGCGCCGCCTACCTGCCGTTCTCCTGCTCCTGCTGATCGCGGGCGCCGCAGCATGGACCCTTTACCGTTGGAACGCATCGGCCCTGGGCAGTGCGGACCCGTGGCAGGCCGTGCCCGCGCAGAGCGCCATGGTGCTGGAGTTCCCCGATGCGTTGGCCGGATGGGACCGTATCATGCACACCTCGCAGCACTGGAACGCGCTGGAGCAACTGCCAGGAATGGCCGCTACGGGCAGGCTGGTGGCGCGCATCAATGCACGCATGGAGGACGACCCCGAATTGCGCAACGCACTGGCCGGCGCCTCGGTGCTGGTGAGCGTACAGCGCATTGGTGGCCAAGGCTGCGGGGCATTGATCGTGTGCGCACCGCGCCAGACCAACGAGGCCGCACTGAACGCGCTGGCCAATGCGCTGGCCATGGACGCTGCCAGTGTGCAACAAGTACGCAATGGTGCTTCGGTGCAACTGGAGCTGGACACGGCCTTGACCGGACCGGTATTGGCCCAAGCGAACGGCCTTTGGATGATGGCCACTTCACGCGATGTGCTCGACGAGGCCTTGCTGGAACTGAAGAACGGACAGGGCCTGGTGGCCGACAGCCTGTTGAGCAAGGCACGCGGCACCCTGGGCGGTGGCACGGACGCCCATGTTCTGATCCACCTGGAACGCACGCGGAACCTGCTCGCCAACTGGTTCACACCCGATGCCCTGAAAGCGCTTGAAGACATGCCCAACGGCTGGGCCGCGCTGGACCTGCGGGTGCGCTCCGATGCCCTGCTGATGAGCGGACTGGTGGCACCCGAAGGCCCGCACCGCTCGTGGACCATCCTGCAAGAGCAAGGCATTGGAGAGCTCGCCTTGCTGCGCAGCATACCGGCGGGGACAGAACAACTGGACATGCGCCACATCGGCGATCCGCGGCAATGGGTGGCCGCGAACGAAACGGCCGTTGACGACAGCCTCTACGAAGGGCTGCTCTCGTGGGTGAACGGAACGGTGACCATCGCCACATCGCACCGCGACTCCACCGCTGCCTTGTGGGCCTTCTTCGGCACGGATGATACCGAGCAGGCCGCCACCGCATTGGCCACGTACAGACCGGTGGCTCAGCCCAACGACACACTGCAGTACCGCGGACAACGGCTTACACGGCTTCCTACGGCCCAGGAGCATGAACGCGTGCTGGGCCCCGCGTTCGCCAGCCTCGAACGGCCCTGGTGGACGGCACTGGGCGACCATGTGGTGTTCGCGGCCACACCGCAACTGCTCTCGCAGGCCGTGGACGCTTGGTACGATGGGAACAGCCTTGCGGAAGATGGGCGCACCAGTGCGTGGGCCGCTCGCATGAGCGCCACTGCAGGACGGGAATGGTGGTGCGATGTGTCGCGTTCGTACACCGGGCTCATCCAGCAGCTAAGACCCGCCGAGCAGCCCAAGGCCACCGCGCTCGCCAACCTGTGGGGACGGTTCGGAGGCCTTACCGTGCAGCTCTCGTCGGGCCAGCGGGGCATGCACCATCTGGTGGTGGGCATACAGCACGTGCCATTGGAAGTGCGCACGGAGAAGACCCTGTGGAGCGTGGGCATCGGCGCGCCTGCAAGCCGCCAGCCGGACATCGTAGTGAACCACACCAACAACACCCGCGAGGTGCTGGTGCAGGACGAACAACACCGCATCCACCTGATCAGCGCGGCGGGCAAAGTGCTGTGGCAGTATGCCCTGGACGGTCCGATCATGGGGGCCGTGCACCAAGTGGACCGCTTCCGCAATGGAAAACTGCAGTTGTTGTTCAACACAGCCGGACGGGTGTACCTGATCGACCGGAACGGCAAGGATGTAGGCGGGTTCCCGGTGCCCCTGAAGGAACAGGCCTCGGCGCCGCTCGCCGTGTTCGACTACGAAGGCCAGCGCGACTACCGCGTGATCGTTCCGCTGAAGGATGGACGACTGTTCAACATCGGGGTGGATGGCTTGCCGGTGAAGGGCTGGGAAGCACGCAAGCTGTCGCATGCGACTACCAGCGCGGTCACCCATGTACGGATCCGCAACAAGGACCACCTGCTGGTATTCCCCGCGCCAGGCCGGGTGCTGGTGCTTGACCGCCGTGGCAGCGAGCGCGAAAAGGTGACCTTGGAACTGCCCGAGGGGGCCAGGGTGGAAAGCATCCGTACGGGTACGGACCTGTCCGGCACGGAAGTGCTTTGGACCGATGCACAAGAAACGACCTACCGAAGCACATTGGGGGGTACCACGACACTTCTGGCGAACGTCTGTGCAGGAACGATCAGCATCAGCGGCATCTGGCACAGCAATGGGCCCGAGGTGGCACGGGTGCAGGGGGATAGCATCCACTTGCTGTACGGCGACCTACAAGTGTGGCACAAAGGCTTCGCGGCCGCACCCCTTCCCACTGTAAACTGGTACGAAGTGGACGGGATGGGCACCGTGATGGCGGTGGTGCTGCCCACACGAGAGGAACTGCAGTTGCTGGACCATACGGGAAACCCTTTGCCCGGTATGCCATTGAAAGGCGCCACCCTGTGCTCCATTGCCGACCTCGACCTGGACGGCCGGGCCGAGGTGGTGAGCGTACTGCGCAACGGTCAGGTGGTCGCCCAGGCACTTCCGCAACGCCGATCGGCCACACCTTGATATTGCGGCATCACCACGCACCACTAAGTTTGTCACCAACAAGCTCCGGGCATGCTGGCCCGGTCCGATGAAAAAGTCGCTCCTACGCACGGTGTTGCGCAAGGAGGTGGTCGGCCTGGCCCGCATCACCGTGATCATCCTGGCGGTGTTCCTATTCCTTTTGGAGTTCGGCTTCCGCAGCGATGATCCCACGGCCCAATTGCTCGACCAACTGAGCTATGGCCTGGTGATCGCAGCCGCGTTCGTGACGCTGGGCAGCCTGTTGCGCACCAGCTTACGGCAACAGCATGTGCGCAAGGCCGAGCTGGTCTGGTTCTTCGCGGCCCTGTTGCTCATCTTCATAAAACCGGCAGGCATTGCCGTGTGGCACCATGCGTATCACTGGCCCAATCTCATCTTTCTGCTGGGCTTCATCTTCATTGAACTGTCGCGCCTGGAGCTGGGCCGCAACAGCACCTTGTTCAACCCGGCCTTGCTCTTCACCACCAGCTTCTTGCTCATCATCGCCATCGGCACTGCACTATTCCTATTGCCCAAGGCCGGCACGCGGCACATCACGCTCATCGAGGCCCTGTTCACCTCCACCTCGGCCGTGTGCGTTACCGGCCTCAGTGTCATCGACGTCAGCAAGGACCTCACCTTCGCCGGGCAGTGCGTGCTGCTGTTCCTCATCCAGATCGGTGGTCTGGGCGTAATGACCTTCACCAGCTTCTTCGCCTTTTTCTTCAAAGGGCGTACTTCGCTCGAAGAGCAGCTGCGCATCCGCGACATCGCCAACACCTCCCTGGTCAACGCCCGTTCATTCATCACCCAGGTGATCCTGTTCACCATTGGTGTAGAGATCGTGGGAACGGGCTTCATCTATTACAGCGTGCCCTCCACGGCCTTCGCCAATGCGGGCGACCATCTCTTCTTCTCCGTGTTCCATGCCATTTCGGCCTTCAACAATGCAGGGTTCTCCACGCTGAGCGCCGGCATGTACGAACCAGTATTGCGCTACAACTACGCGCTCATGTGGATCATCGGGCTACTGCTCATTTTCGGTGGCCTGGGTTTCGGCATCATCTTCAACTTCAGCAAGTACGTGCGCTTGTGGATCAAGGAGCGCATCAAACGATTCCTCACCGGCACACCCTGTCAGCGGCACCCGCGCCTGGTGAACCTGGGGTCGCGCATGGCCTTACAGGTGACCGTGATCTTGATCGCCGTGGGTACCATGGCCGTTATGGTGTTCGAGTGGAACGGTGCGCTTGTTGAACACCAGAGCTGGTGGGGCCGCATCAGTACCGCGTTCTTCACGGGCGTTACCCCGAGAACGGCCGGTTTCAATGTGGTGGACTACGGCCTGCTCTCGGTGCCTACCTTGATGGTCACGTTGTTGTTGATGTACATCGGCGCATCACCGGGCTCCACCGGCGGCGGTATCAAGACCACCACTTTCGCTGTGGCCACGCTCAACATTTTCGCCACCGCACGCGGTCGGCGGAGGATCGAGTATGGCGGCCGCGAGATTAGCAACCTCAGCACCCGGCGTGCGTTCGCGGCCATCGTGCTCTCGCTCATTTTCCTCGGCCTGTCCATCACCGTGATCGCCTCGCTGGAAAAGGAACTGCCGCTCATGCCCATCGCGTTCGAATGTTTCAGCGCGTTCAGCACCGTGGGCCTCACCATGAACCTGACGCCACACCTGGGCGATGCAGCACGTGTGGCGCTGGTGGTGGTCATGTTCGTGGGACGTGTGAGCGCGCTTACCTTGCTGGTGGGTGTACTACGCCAAGTGCAGACCACCCCCTATCGCTACCCCAAGGAGGATATCCTCATCAACTGATCCACCATGAAGATCGCAGTGTTCGGCCTCGGCAACTTCGGCAAGCACCTGGCCATCAAGCTCACCGGCATGGGCCACGAAGTGATCGCCATTGATCACGACATGGAAAAGATCGATGCGATCAAGGCCGAAGTAAGCTATGCCGTATGCCTGGAAAGTAATGACCCGCAGGCCGTGAGCTCACTTCCGCTGAACGAAGTGGATGCGGCCGTAGTGGCCATCGGCGAGCACGAAGGCGCCAACATCATGACCACTGCGCTGCTGGTGAACCTGAAGGTGAAGCGTGTGATCAGCCGCGCCATCAACCCCTTGCACGAAATGGTGCTCAATTCCATGGGCGTTACCGATATCGTGCACCCCGAGGAAAAGGCCGCCGAAGGCCTTGCGCGCAAACTGAACCTGCGCCGGTTGGTGGACCAGTTCGAGCTTCCCGGCGGTTTCATCATTGCCGAGATCGTGGTGCCCGACCGTTTCGTGGGCAAGCCCCTGAGCCAGATCGCCGAGCTGCGCAAACGGCAGTTGGGCCTGGTGACCGTGCTGCGCAAGGAGAGCGAGAAGAGCTTCCTGGGCCGACGCTCCATCAAACTGGGCGCGCTGGGCGTCATGGACCCCGACTTCGTACCCGAAAAAGGCGACATCCTCGTGCTGTTCGGTACCAAGGAGGAAGTGGTGCGGTTCACCGGAGAGAACGACTGATACCGGTCAGCCGCGCACCGTTCGGCGCAACGACCTTTGAGCGTATGAACAGCCGGACCGACATCACTTCACCTGCAGACGTCCGCTTGCTCATTGAGCAGTTCTACGGCAAGGCGCGGCCCGACCCGGTCATCGGCCACTTTTTCACCGGCCTGGACTGGGACCACCACATCCCGCTGATCACCTCCTTCTGGGAAATGGTGCTGTTCGGCACCAAGGGCTACACCGGCGACCCCATGACCGCACACGTGAAGTTGCACCACCACATGCCCATGCAGCCTACCGACTTCCAGCATTGGGTGCGGTTGTTCACCAGCACGGTGGACGAGCTCTTCGAAGGTCCGAAGGCCGAGGAGGCCAAGCAACGGGCCACCAGCATTGCTGGGGTGATGGCCCACCGGGTAACCGCGCACTGAGCGATCACCGCTTCGGCTTCTTCAGCCACACGCGCTGGCCCTCGTTCAGCTTGGCGTCCGTGGCGAGGCCGTTGTACTTGGCCAGTTTGGCCAGCTTCACGCCATACTGCTGGCTAACACCCCATAGTGTTTCGCCGCCCTTGGCCGTGTGCTGTTCGGCACTCTTGGAGGCCGCGCGTTTGGGTTGGATATAGATCCGCTGGCCCTCGGACAACGGGGCTTCCTTGTCCATGTCGTTCCAGCGCGCCAGCATGCCGTGGGTCATTTCCAGCTCGTCGGCCAGCTTACGGAACGTATCGCCCTGCTTGGCACGCACATACTTGATACGCCCCTCGAACACCTCCACCGAACGGCCTGCGCCGATGGTCACCACATCGCCACCCACGGTGGGTTTGCGGCCCTGGCGGGATGGAGCGGGCTTCGGATCGGCCTTCGCAGCAGGCTTGTAGGAGACATCCACACCCTGGTCCAGCTTGTACAGCTCGTAGCGCTCGATGAGGTTGATGAGCTTCTGCGGATAGGCGGGATCGGTGGCGTAGCCGGCCTTCTTCAGTCCATGCGCCCAGCCCTTGTAATCCGTGGGTTTCAGCTCGAACAAGGACGCATAACGCGACCTCTGTAGGAACTTCGCATGGTCCTCGTAGCTCTGTGCCGCATCGTTGTACTTGCGGAAGCACTCGTTCTTGGCATCATCGTCGTGGTAGCTCTTGCCGCCGGTCCAATCAGGCGTGCACTTGATGCCGAAGTGATTGTTCGCCTTGCGGGCCAGTTCGCTGTTGCCATTGCCGCTCTCCAGCAGGCCTTGTGCGAGGGTGATGGAGGCCGGGATACCATGCTCCTTCATCTTCTTTACCGCCACGGCCTTCCACTGCTCGATGTACTGCTCGGCGGTAATGCGATCGGTGCCTGGCTGGCCGGGGGCTGAAAGGGCGGTGCTAAGCACGGCCACAAGGACCAGCAGCAGGGTTTTCAACAGATCAACACGCTTCACCATCGGTCCGGGCACTGGTTCTACAAGCTGCGAAACTACTGGGGTCCAGAGGGGTTATCCACGATCCATCCACCGGGTCATGCACAGCCGATCGTGGAAATAACGTGCCAGAACGGGACAAGCGCATGGCAGGGAGGGGAACTTTGCCCTGCCGAGCGAACCATCCCCCGCGCCGGATGTTCCAAGGGTGTACAGGGTATTCAGGAAAAGACCGTGCAAGCGAACAGCAACGACCAGGACGAGCGGTCCGAACGCATGCGGCGCCTTGGGCTGCAGGACGGCGACTACTACTTCACGGAAGAGGGCTATCTGGTCTTCACCGAGCAGTACCACCTGCGCCGCGGCTACTGTTGCCAAAGCGGCTGCCGGCACTGCCCCTTCGGCTTCCATGACAAAAAGGGCAAGGGGAAGGCGGGGTGAAGCGGCTTGGCCGAACATTCCTGTTACCTTCAGGGTGCCGAACGCCATGCGCACCCTCCTCGCGATAGTACTGCTCGCTGCCGCCGATATTACGCTCGCACAGGATTGGGCGCTGCTGAACCCGGCCTACCGCTACAACTATGGCAACGACGGCACGGACACCATCAGCAACCAGGTCCGTGTGATGGACGTGGATACACTTGGGCCGGACAGCTTTCGGTATGAGTTGAACCGGATCGGGGTGGTTTGCGATACGTGCACGGAACTAGGGCAAGGGGAGGATTGGTACATGAGCGTGGATCAGCCAGGTCCGTTCGGGCAGAGTGTGCTCAGGGTACCGGACGGAACGTGGATCATGGAGTTCAGTGATGGCCAACGCTCGCTTCGCCCCGAAGCGGCCCTCGGCGATAACTGGATGTTCGACACCATCAATGCGATCGATGCCACGATAACGGCCATCGGCTTGGGAAACGTGCTCGGCGAGAGCGACTCCCTGAAGACAGTCCAGTTCTCGACCGGTGATTCGATGGTATTCAGCAGGAACCATGGCATCGTCTCCTTTCCCAATGCCAATGGAGCCACCGAACGAACCATCATCGGGATCGAGGGTCTTCAACTTGGCCGCCTGATGCCTACTGTCGGAGAGATGTTCGGCCTTGATGTGGGCGATGTTGTCCAATACAAGATGGACTCCTCATACTTCAATATGGGTCCGGGGCTGTTCTACCGGGGTCGCCGCATCAAATATGAGATCACTTCTCGACAGGTGTTCAATGATTCAGTCGTGCTGGGGCACACTTACGCGGGGCAGCTCATCGTATCCTTCCCGGGGCAGCTGGATGTCATCACGCCCTTCACGGGTGCAGGCTCCTGGGTGCTGCCCGACGACTCCTTCATGTTCCCGGAACTTGCCCTGGCCTACCCCGGCCAAGTGGTCCGTTCGGTGAATTGGCCGTGGAACCTGCCCTTCCAATCGGATACTAACTACCTGGCCATCGCGCGCTATGAGATCGACACCGGCGGCTACGTGGTCATGCGCGCTGGACGCTTTGCGGACCAAGATCAACCGATCGGGCCGCTCACCTACGCTCAACTATCGTTCACCAGCCAGGCCCATGTGGAGTTCCGCCCACCGGTTGGCCTCTATTCCTACTACCAAGGCGTAGTGCCGAATTGGAACTCGATGAGCTGGCTGCACCGAAGGATCGAAGTCCAGGGCTCGGTGATCGGTGGCGACACGGTCGGAACAGTGTTCAGCGACAGCCAAATGCTCGGTATGCAGGACGTGCAAGCACCAGGAATCATTGGCTTGTTCCCCAACCCAGCGGCTGATGAGCTCGTGATCGAGATCTCATCCAAGGAGCGCCTGACCTGGCAGATCAGTGATGCCTTGGGACGTGAGCTTACCAACGGACGATCGAACGGCACAACTCGGATGATCATCCCTGTCGCGGCACTTGCACCCGGCAGCTACATCTTCTGCTTGATCACTGCGCAGGGCACCTCAGCCAAGCACTTCATCATCGCCCGCTGAACCCTTGTCGGAACCGGGCGTTTAGCTTTGCTGAACCCTGTACGACCCCGATGACGACCGCCACCACCAGCGACCTCGCCCTTTTCCAGCAGACCATCCGCGAAGGCATCCCCGAGGTGCTTCCGCCCGCCCGCCCGCTCGATGCCGGTGTGAGCCACGCGCCCAAGCGCAAGAACATCCTCACTG
>CAZQFG010000080.1:0-11155 GCA_964592515.1 uncultured Chryseobacterium sp.
CAGGACATCATCACCGCGCTGAACACCACCGTGAACCTCGCCGATGGCGAGACCTACGTGGTGGTGGCCAATGGTATTGTGAGCCCCACGGGCTACACCCCTGCCACTCCGTTCCAATTGTATGTGCAGGCCGCTGCACGTGAGACAGCCACCAGCGGTGCTGGCAACACGGACATCCTGGTGTTCCATGGCTCCACGGATGCGCCGGTAGTGGACGTGGCCGAGATCGCTGTACTGGGCGGCGCCACGATCGTGGACGACCTGGCCTACGGTGCCTTTGATGGTTACTTGGAAGTGCCCACGCTCGACTTCACCCTGCAGGTGCAGACCGCTGATGGAACGCCCCTGCTGAACTACCTGGCCCCCTTGGAGACGCTCGGACTACAGGGTGCCGCACTCACCGTGGTGGCAAGCGGTTTCCTTGACCCCTCTGTGAACAGCAATGGTGCAGGTTTCGGTCTTTGGGTGGCCCTGCCCACTGGAGGTAACTTGGTGCAACTGCCCATCGCCACCTCCATTTCCGACAACACCGTGATCAGCAGCGTAACGGCCTGGCCGAACCCCGCCAGCGACCTGCTCACCATTGATGTGGAGACCAGCGAGATGCTGCAGGCCGAAGTGCGCCTGACCGATATGACCGGTCGTGTGGTTCGCAGCTTGGCCGGTAGCAGCCTCGCCAACGGCGCCAACCGCTTGGTGATTGACGTAGCAGGCCTGACCACGGGCAGCTACACGCTGAGCATCGTGGGCGACCGCGCCATGCGCACCCTGCCGGTGCAAGTGATCCGCTAAGCAGACCTCTTCATTGAAAAAGCCCTCGCCACTCCGGCGGGGGCTTTTTCTTATTGAACAAGTGAACCAAACGCGAGGTCCGATGTTGAACAAGGTCGCCCAATATTCCGCGACCGCCTACTTTCGACCTTTCCCATGGGTGCATTCCCAAACCGTTTCCAGATCCGCGACCTCGAGGAGTTCTCAGGCGTTAAAGCGCACACCATTCGCATATGGGAGAAGCGCTATGGCCTGCTGGATCCGGAACGTACCGATACGAACATCAGGTACTACGGCGCCGATGACCTGAAGGCGATCCTGAACGTTTCATTCCTGAACCAGCACGGGTATAAGATCAGCAAGATCGCTGCGATGGACCGCGCAGCACGTGAACGGTTGGTGCAGGAGGTGGCTCTTTCGAAAGGCGAGGCCGGTGATGTGCTGAACACCTTGAAGATGGCCATGCTGTCCTTCAACGAAGCAGTGCTTGAGAGCACTTCGGACCGCTTCGAAAAGGCCCATGGGTTCAGGACCTTGGTGGAGCGCATTTATGTGCCCCTATTGGAACACATCGGCGTGCTTTGGCAGACCAACTCCATCTGCCCGGCGCAGGAGCACTTCGTCAGCAATTTCATCCGGCACAAGATCATTGTGGCCACCTATGCACTGCCGGCGAATACGAAGCCGAGCGGCGTTACGCATGTGCTCTACCTCCCCGAGAACGAGATCCACGAACTGGGGCTTATCTACCTGAACTACCTGCTGCGTTCCAAGGGTGACCACACCATCTACCTGGGCCAAAGCGTACCCAAGGAAGACCTGAGACAGGTGTGTGATCTCTATCCGGGGCCGTTGAACCTGGTAAGTGTGCTCATGGCCAACCCAGCGGCCAGCGAGGTACCCGACTATTTGAAGGAACTGCGCGAACTGGTGCCTGAGGAAAGGGTGACCTTTTGGGTGACCGGAAGCCAATTGGCCCGCGTTGAACAGCTGGATGTTCCACGAGGAATGCGCCTGCATCCCTCACTGACCGCCCTCATCCAGGCCATCGACGCCGATCAAGCCTGAGGGATCACCTTGCCAGGGTTCATGATCCCTTCTGGATCGAACGCTTGTTTTACTGCGCGCATAAGGGCCAGTTGCCGGGCGTTGAAGGCAATGTCCATGTACGGCCGTTGCACCAGGCCGATGCCGTGCTCGCCGCTGATGGTGCCGCCAAGAGAGACCGTGAGCTCGAAGATCTCGCGAATGGCCTTCTGCAGCTCGTGCTCCCAGAACGCGTCGCTGAGGTCACCCTTGATGATGTTGACGTGCAGGTTGCCATCGCCCGCATGGCCATAACACACACTGGTGAATCCATGCCGCGCACCGATCTCCTTCACCCCCTGCAACAACCGCGGCAACTCGAAGCGCGGCACCACGGTATCCTCCTCCTTGTATACACTGTGCGCCTTCACACTGACCGGTACACTGCGTCGCATGCGCCAGAGGGCATCCTTCTCGGGCGTGGTCTCGGCGAAAAGCACCTCGCCACATTCATGGGCCTCCATTACGCCGAGGATGGTCTCGCAATCGCGCATCAACAGATCGCCGTGGTCGCCATCCACTTCGATGAGCAGGTATGCACCGGGTTCCGCGCTCAACTGCGCAGGCAGCCCATCGGTGTGGCGCATGGTCCAAACAATGGCATCGCGCTCCATGAACTCCAGCGTGCTGGGGATGATCCCGGCCCTGAACGTGGCACTTACCGCCTCGCAGGCCTTCATTGCACTGGCGAAGGGAACCAGCATCAAGCGGGTCTCCTTGGGAAGGGGCACCAACCGGAGCACAGCCTTGGTGATGATCCCCAGCGTGCCTTCGCTGCCCACCACCAAGCGCGTAAGGTCATAGCCCGTGGCGTTCTTCAGCGTGTTGGCACCGGTCCATACTATTTCGCCATCGGGCAGCACCACTTCGAGGTTCAGGACGAAATCGCGGGTGACGCCGTACTTCACGGCCCTGGGGCCACCGGCGTTCTCGGCCAGGTTGCCACCTATGGTGCAACTGCCACGGCTCGATGGATCGGGCGGATAGTAGAGCCCTTTTGCGGCAACGGCCTCCTGTAACACTTGCGTGATCACGCCCGGCTGCACCACCACCTGAAGGTTCTGTTCGTCGATGCGCTCAATGGCGTTCATGCGGTCCAGCGAGAGGCCAACTCCACCATGCACGCACAAGGCCCCGCCGCTCAGTCCAGTCCTTCCACCGATGGGGGTGACGGGGATGTGATGCTCGGCGCACAACTTCACCACGGCCGCCACCTCTGCGGTACTGGTGGCACGCACCACCACTTCAGGGGGGTGCACCAGGTCCTCGGTCTCGTCGTGGCCGTAATGTTCCAGGTCCTCGCGGGCCACCAGCACATCACCATTGCCGATCACGTTGCGCAGGCGTTCGATGAACGCACCATCCACTCGCTGAAATGCCATGCTGCGAAAGTAGCTGCGTCCCGGTCGCCATCTTTGTGTCATGTCCAACGGACCATCGAACGGAACGCTCAAGCAGCGCTTGCACCGGATCATTTTCGCATCGGACACCGCGGCGGGCCGTCGGTTCGATGTGGTCCTGCTCTACCTCATCCTGATCAGCATGGCCTTGGTAATGCTGGAAAGCGTGCAGGAGGTGGAGCAGGAATGGGGCATCTGGCTGCGTGCCGCCGAGTGGACGATCACCATCCTCTTCACGGTAGAGTACATCGTAAGGCTCTGGGTATCCCCGAAACCCTGGCATTACGCGAGCAGCTTTTTCGGCATCGTGGACCTGCTCGCCGTCCTACCCACCTATATCGGCATCTTCCTGCCCGGTGCCCGATCGCTAACCTTGGTGCGTTCACTGCGTCTCATGCGTGTCTTCCGCATCCTCAACCTGTTGGAATACGTCCGTGAGGCCCGTCTGCTCCTGCTCGCATTGCTGGCCAGCAGGCACCGCATCATCGTGTTCATGCTCGCGGTGCTGGCCATGGTCACTGTGTTCGGCGCCATCATGTTCGTGGTGGAATCGCCGGAGTCAGGATTCACCAGCATACCGCGCAGCATCTACTGGGCCATCGTAACGCTCACCACGGTGGGCTATGGCGACATCGCCCCGCAGACCACACTGGGACAGACCATCGCCTCCGCCATCATGATCCTGGGTTACGCCATCATCGCCATCCCCACGGGGATAGTCAGTGTGGAGATCGCCAGACAAAGCCGTGGAAAGTCAAAGAAGGTCTGCACCAACTGCGGACGCACCGAGCACCATGACGATGCGCGTTACTGCGCCTCCTGTGGCAAGGCGCTTTAAGTGAAAATACCGATTACTGTACGAGGGTGACGTGCCCCACAAAGTCGCGGGCATCGCCATCCCTTTCCACGATCACCTTCCACACATACACATCGATCACGGGTTCCTGGCCACCCACGCGACCATCCCATTCCGCATTGCGATCGGTGGTGCGGTAGATCTCCTTGCCCCAGCGATCGAAGATCAACAATGTGTAGTTCCACGTGGTGAATCCATTGAGCACAGGCCTGAACCCTTCGTTGCGATCATCGCCATTCGGACTGAACGCGTTGGGGACATAGACCAACGGATCAGCCCGGACACCGATCACGGCGCACACCGTATCCGGACAACCCAGTGCGTTCACGGCGATCAGACAGGTGGTGTAACCTCCGCCATCGGCCGGATACAGGTGCAACGGGTGCACATCGGTACTGTTCGTGGCATCACCGAAGTCCCAGTTGTAGTTCACTGCGCCCTGGCTCTCGTTGTTGAAACGCACCGCATTACGTACGTTGGCCACCGTGTCGGTAGTGAACGCTGCGATCGGTGTGGGGTTCACCAGCACCGCGCCCGGTACCACCAAGGTATCCGCACAGCCCCCTGCACCGGTGGCGATCAGTGTAACGCTGTATGTCCCCTCGCTGGCATAGGTATGCTGCGGGCCATCGGCTTGCGATAAAGCACCATCACCCAAGGTCCATTGGAAGGTCTGCGCGTTCGCCGATGTATTGATGAACTGAACCGGATAGCGCGCGCAAGCGGGTTGTGGCTGTACTGTGAACGACGCTTCGGGCGTGGGATGAACGATGAACTGTTGCGTGGCCACATGCTCACAGCCATACTGGTTGGTTGATGTGAGCGAGACCGTGTAGGTGCCCGGCGAAGCGAAGGTGATCGATGGTTCGTTCAGCGCCGAGGAGCTTCCATTGCCCAGGTCCCAGGCGTAGCCTATGGCCGACTGCGAGTTGTTGATGGTCTGCACCGTAACGGGCGAGGTACAACTGGAGTAGGCCGACAGCTCGAACGCACTGGTGGGCAGCGGGAACGCCACCACGGGCATGCTCAAGGTGTCCGTGCAACCATTGATGTTCTCGGCGACAAGCGTTACCGTGTAGGTGCCCGCGCTGGTGTAGGTATGCGTTGGTGTTGCGCTTCCAGCCGTATTTCCATCACCGAAGTTCCACTGGTAGAAACCAGCGCCGGTACTGCTGTTGGCGAAATCGACCACCAGATCGATGCAGCCTGAGGCTGGCTGTGGGGTGAACGAGGCCACTGGCGTAGTGCCTACCGTTACCTGTTGCACCAAGGTGGCCGTGCAGCCATCGGGCGCCGATGTGACGGTGAGCGATACAGGGTAGGTACCACCGGTGGCATAGGCATGTTGCGGTGCAGACAGAATGGATCCAGTGCCATCACCAAAGTCCCAACTTACACTGGCAGCGTTCGGCGTGGTGTTCGTGAAGGTGAAGAACTCGCCTGCGCAAACCGTGTTCGGCGTGGTCGTGAAGCTCACCTCCGGATAAGGAAGCACGGTGACCGTGGTGGCATACTGATCGAACCCGCAACCGAAGGCGGAAAGCTCGATCACGTAAGTACCCGCGTTCACGAAGGTGTGCGAAGGCGCTTCGGCAATGCTGAAGTTCCCATCGCCAAAGGACCACAGGAGCGCCGTGTCGCCGCTGCTATAGTTGGTGAGGTCCACGGTAAGCGGTCCGCAGCCCACCACGGGATCGGTATTGAAGAAGGCCGTGACCTCATTGGGCACCACACCGATCACCTGCTGCGCCGTATCACTTCCGCACTGGTTGGCCACCACCAACGTGACGGTGTAGTACACGGTGGAATCCGCGTCCACCATGTAGGCATGGGTAACCACTGGACCTGGATCGGAGCTCGTTGCGCCATCACCGAAATCCCAAGTGAACGTGTCGGGCAAACCGTAGCTCGCATTGCCGAACGGCACATCGCTGTATGCACAGTGCAGGTTCACGTTCGGCCCGAATACGGCGGTCGGCGTGGGGATAACGGTCACCGGTCCACTATCGCTGTCGGCACCGCAAGCATTGGTGGCGGTGAGCGTGATGGTGTATTCAGCCGCCTGTTGCGGATCGGGCGGAAAGGTGAAACTGCCCGGCCATTGATCGGTACTGCTTCCAAGGCCGCCGAAGTCCCAAACGTAGGTGAGGCCATCACCCACTGAAGCATTGTCAAGGTCGACGGTCAAGGGCCCGCAGCCCTCATCGGTGCTGAGGAGCAACTGCGCTTGCGGTACGTCCCATACCTGCACCGTGCTGTAGGTGGTATCGGAACAACCCGCTCCGGTAATGGCCACCAAGCGCACCGTGTAAACTCCAGTTGTTGTGTAGGTGTGCTGTGGCGACATCGCGAACGATACACCGCCGTCGCCGAAGTCCCACTCCGCACTTGTGGCACCAATGCTGGCATTCGCGAAGCCAAAGGACACATCAGCGCAAGCCACCGGCCCATTCGTGAAGTCGGCCACTGGCAGGGGTTGAACGGTCACGGTGGCCCCGTCGCTATTGCTGCAACCGGTGGCTGGATCGGTGTACAGATAGGTCACTGGGTTGCCGCCCGGTAAGGCCAGCAACGGATCGAACTCGCCGGTGATGGGGTCCACTCCCACCCCGCTCCATGTACCACCGGTTGGCGTAGCTGTTAGCACTTGCACCCCACCATCGAGGCACACGCCGATATCGTTGCCCGCATCCACCACCGGTAGGTCGTTCACCACCACGGTCACCTGGTCCTGCAGCAAGCAGGTGCCCGTTCCAATGGAATAGGTCAAGGTATACGTCCCAGGTATCACCGTGGAAAGCACACCCGCAGGGCTCACTTGCGGTCCGCTCCAAGTACCGCCTACCGGGGTCGCGTTCAATTGCAACGGGCCACTTCCCACGCACACGGCATCATCTGGTCCAGCGTTGGCCGGTTCGTTCACGGGTTGTACATCCACCGTGGCCTGATCGCTCGCCGTGCATCCATTGGCATCAACGAACGTGTAGGTGATCACATCACTGCCCACACCGGATGGCAGCAGTTCATTGGCCGCGTTGACGGTCATCCACCCTGCGCTCCATGAACCACCTGTGGGTGTACCGCTCAATGGGAAAGGAATGGGCTGATCGCAGAGCACCAGATCGGGCCCAGCGCTTACCGTGGGTATGGCGTTCACGGTGGTGCTCACCGTGGCCGTGGAGATGCAACCGTTCGCGTTCTGGTAGGTGTAGGTGAGCACATGCGCGCCGGGTGCCACAGCTCCGGGATCGAAGCTCCACGGTGGACCGGAGACACCATTGCCCGTCCACGTGCCGCCCGCCGGGTTGCCAACAAGGGCCACGGCCGCAGCATCGGCACAGCGACTGAACGCAGGCATGACATTGAGCAATGTTGCCGGCACCACGCTCAATTGCACTTGATCGCTCGTGGCGCATGTGCCGGTGCCATACGCGTAGGTCAGTGTGAAGTTGCCGGTGGTACTGGGCGTATACCACCCTCCAGCAGCGGCCCCGGTCCATGTTCCACCCGATGGCGACCAGCCCTGCAACTGCAAGGGCGAATTACTCTGGCAGACCGTGGTATCCGGCCCTGCATTGGCAAACTGCGGCACGTCCTGCACCGTGATCGGGACCTGCGCCGTGCTGGTGCATCCGTTCACGTTCACGTAGGTGTAGGTCAGCACGAACACCCCCAACGAATCGGGTATCGGCGTGAACACACCGCCAGCGGTCACCAAGGGACCGCTCCAAGTGCCACCTGCCGGCGATGCACCCGAGAGCGTGGTCGGTATGGCCTGGTCACAAAAGGTCTGTGCGGTACCTGCCGATGTAGGCGTAGGCTGGTACACGGTCATGGTCACCGTGGTATTACCGGGACAACCGCCCACATCACCTGTCACCGTGTAGGTGGTGGTAACCGGTGGCGTGGCCGTGAAGGTCGGACCGGTGCCCACCAACGTGGAGCCGATGTACCACTGGTAGTTGCCTGCACCGCTCGCTGTGAAGGTGGTACTTCCGCCATTGCAAACGGCCGCCGTGTTGGGCGTGACGGAGACCGTTGGCGCGGCCACCACCTGCACGTTCACGATGGTGGCCGGGCTTTGGCAACCATTGCTCACGGCCACCACGGAATACTGACCGGCGTTCGCGGCGGATGCGTTCGGTATCGTGAACGCTGCCTGGTTGGAGACCACATTACCCCCCGGACCGGTCCAGATGTAGCTCACCCCCGCACCACCGTTGGCCGTAAAGGAGATGGTCTGCCCGGCACACACCGGACTGTTGCTCGAAGCCGCAGGAGCAGCTGGTGCATTGCCAATGGACAGGTTGGCGTTGGATGTGGCCTGGCCGCAGGCGTTCGTTACCGTTAACGACAACGTGGGGGTTCCTGCGTTGGCGAAGCACACCTGCCCCGGTACGAGCGTGTTGGCATTTGCCGGACTTCCTCCCGGGAAGTTCCAGGCGTAACTGGTGATCGGTGCACCGCAATCCTGCACCGTGGCCGATGGGTTCACGCATTGCCCTGCACAAATGCCGCTCAAAGCAGCAGTGCTCACTTGAGGTGGTGCGTTCACCACCACTTGCTGGGTAATGGGTGGCACGTTACACGTGTTCACCGCGCGGAATTGAACAGTATAGGTACCGGGTTGATCGAACAGGAAGTTCGGCTGGAATGCAGTTGAGGAGATGCTCGTGGCCGGCCCCGTCGCACAGGATGAAGCCGTACCGTTCACATTCCACTGCCAGGTGGTCTGGCAACTGTTCGGGCTATTGGTGGAGTTGGTGGTTGTCACGTTCAGCGGCACACAACCAGTATTGGCGGAAAGCGTGAACGCGGGCACCGGAGGTTCTTCCACACAAATGGTACGCGACAGGGTATGAAGTCCGCAACTATTACCGGTAAGGTCGGTTATGGTGTAGGTGCCCGCCACCGTGAACTGCAGGTTCAGTGTGGTGCTACCATCGGTCCAAAGTCCGGGGTTGGCCGGGTTGCCATTGTCGTTGCCCAAGGTGCCTGACGCAATGTTCCATCCCGTGGATGGCGTGACGGACCAGATATTGCGCGGAGCCGTGGCACAACCCGGTGCTGTAAGCCCGATGCTCTGGTCGGTGAAGCTCACCGTGGTGTTCACACAGGTCGTATCGTTCGGGGCCACGGTGAACTGGGCCTGCGGCGTTTCGCTGACACGGATGGGCCCGATCTGCCCCTGGGTCTGGTCACACGGGTTCTGAGCGGTGAAGGTGACATTGAGCTGTCCACCCGCCATTCCGCAGGTGGATGCAGTGTATGTATGGTTCACGACCGCAGGCGGCGGATGTGCAAGGGTCACACTGTTGCCATCGCCGAAGTTGATGATATAGGTGGTGCCCGGCGAATTACCCGCCACCGAGTTGATGTAGAACGGCAGCGTACCGCCCGTGCAGATGTTCGTGTTCGGGTCGGTACTGATACCACCTCCAGGGTTTGTGCCCAGGAACACTTGGTACTGTTGGGTGCGCGTGCATCCGTTGGGGTACTGAATGGAGTACACCATGGTCCACAGACCTTGCGAATAGTTGTGGCTGAGGTTCCAGCCTTGTGCCGGGCTTGCCGTGGGACTGCCATCGCCCCAGTTTATCGTGCGCACTGCACCAGCCACGGCGGCGCTCTGGTCGGTGAAACTGAAGTTCCACGAGCCGCTGGGATCGCAGATACTGAAGGTGGTGAGGTTGTTGAAGGTGGTGATCTGCTCCGGGCCTGTCGTAGTGAGCAAGGCCGGGGAGGCCGGGTCCACATTGATGGTGATGTTGTCCGTGTCCGTGCAGTTGTTGTCATCGGTGACCGTGAGCGTATACACCGTGGTCACTGTGGGCGATGCGATCGGGTTGGCAATGTTCGGGTCGCTCAATCCCGTAGTAGGCGACCAGCTGTAGCCGTAGGGTTGCTGGCCATTGCCGCCGGTCCCGTTCAGTTGCTGCGTTGCACCCTCGCAAATGGTGTACTGCGGAGGACCTGCGTTCGCATTCACATTACAAGGCTGCGCCCACGCGCTCTGCGCCAAACACAGGGGCAGGAGCACCAAAAGCCAGCGGAGCTGTCCGTTCATTTCAATGCACACGTTTACGCATACGAAGGTACCCGCACCCACAAGCGCCGACCGGCGTAAGGCCTTTGGTTATCAACGGCATCGTGTGATCAAGACGTGTGATCGGGACGAACCGTTGCCCTTGACAGGCATTCAACTGCTCGTTGATCAGAGCTTGGCCAAAACCGCGTTGATCCGCTCCGAGATCTCTATCGCGTGATCGTACACCATGAAATGGCCACCGCCTTTCACCACCTGTGGACGTTCGATATAGCCCAAAGGCATCAACCGGTCGTGGTCGCCGTGAATGTGGACAAGGCCTTCGGTGCGCGCCGCAGGGCCGTCCCAGCACAGGCAGGCGTTGATCTGCACTTTCAACTGGGCAAGGGTGTGTACCATCAGCAGGCTGTCGAACAGCGCACTGCTCTCGGCCGACTCCACCCCCATCTGCCAGCGCATGAACGGGAGTGAACGCTGAATGAAGACCTTGGACAAGATCCTTTCAGGATGTGTACCGCGCAACAACTTCAGCGGCGGTGGCATTTCCTGTGGGCCCTTCCAACTGGAGATGATCACCACGCCAGCGGGCTTTGTCAGCATGGCCAGCTCCTGCGCCACCATGCCGCCCATGCTCACCCCGATCAATACGTGTGGTCGTGAGGCATCCACTTTTGCTGCAAGCACTGCAGCGTAGTCGCGGAGCAGGCTGCCTTCGGGCATTTCAGGCCAATCCAGGTAGTGTACCGCATGGACGGGCACATCGAGCTTGCCGAACAACCGATGATCGGCACCCAGTCCCGGCAGCAGGTACAGGTCCATGTTCAGAACAGCGGGCAGCTGCGCACGAAGGACAGTGCGGCCTCCATGTGGTCGTGCATCACCACGTCCCTGCTCACAAAGGGCACACGTTCCCTGAACGCTGCCACCAGCGACTCCAATCGTGCCGAGCTGCGTTGCGGCTTGCGGAACTCAAGGGCTTGGGCTGCGGTGAACAGT
>CAZQFG010000081.1:0-11139 GCA_964592515.1 uncultured Chryseobacterium sp.
CTTTCGCTTTACGGACAGCCTTTCCATCGTGGCGCGTTTCGAGGCGTTGAAGGATTCCATCCGCGTGCCAATGAGCGTGGAGGCCTTTCAGGAAAGCCTGGTGCCCGTGCTGCGTACCATTGGCGATCGCAACTGCCAACCGCAACTGCCCGAGCATATCCGCACCGAGCTCTACAGGCATCGCGCTGTACTGCCCATGCGGGTGCGGATCCTTTCCACCGGCATGTACGTGGAAGAGGAGTTGAAGGGCTTCCGCAGCCTGCCTTCGGGTAGCCGCATCCTGTCGATCAATGGTGTTTCGGCCGACAGCATTGTGCAACGGCTCGAAGGGCTCTACCTCGCCGATGGCGCCATACGCACCTACCGTACGCGCATGATCGAGCAGGACCTGCCATGGGCCCTGTACCGTGTGTTCGGCCCCAAGAGCGGCCACGCCGTGCGTTACGTGGCGCCCGATGGCACCACCGGTGATCAGGTGCTGTTCGCCATTACGGGCGAGGAGATGGAGCGTTCGCGCAAACCGACTGGTGCACCGTTGCTGCCGTGGCGCGCATCATGGGAAGCGGAGAGCGCCACCATGTGGCTCACCCTGCGCACGTTGCATCCCGATTCGCTGGAAGCGGCCGGTCAACGTCCCGATAAGTTCCTGCGCAGTGTGCTGAACGAGGCGCACCAGAACAAGGCCAAGGCCCTGGTGATCGATGTGCGCGGTGCCGGTGGTTCCGATCTACAGGTGGCCGAGCAGGTGTTCGCGCACATCGCCAAGGAGCCGTTCAGATCCAACCGACAAGTGGTGCTGCGTACACCGCTGCCCGTGCCGTTCGAGGCCTATTGCGAGCGGGCTGCCTTCCAGAGCGAGGCGCATTCCGCTGGTGTGCGCACGGGCACACAGGGTGCTCGTTCGCTCTCCGACAAGGACAAGCGCGTGCGCACGTGGCGACCCGTGCCCAAGGCCTTCAGCGGCAAGGTGTACATCGTTGGCGATGGCATGACCACCGATGCCGCAGCTGCGCTGGTTGCCTTGGTGAAGCGCAGTGTTCGTGGGAGTTTCGTGGGCGAGGAAACGGGTACGGTGTCGATCGGCCCCACGGGTGGTGCGCCCTTGGTGTTCACGGCGCCCAACTCGGGCATTCGCGTGAACGTGCCGCTGTTCCGCTTTGTGCTGGAAGGCACGCCCGATGGCCCGTTCGATCACGGGGAGCAGCCGCGCCACACAATAGAGCAGCGGCCCACCGCAATTGCCAAGGGGCGCGATACGGTGCGTGGATCGCTGCTTGAACTGCTGCGCGAGATCCTGTAGGGCGATCAGTACCTGATCCCCAGCCGACGGTACACGAAGCCCATCAGCCACGCCGGACCGATCATCAGGAATTGCAGGTCGTCCAGGAAGCTTGGTTTCTTCCCTTCCACCTTGTGGCCATAGAACTGCCCGATCCATGCGAGCACGAAGAGGCCGAGGCTGATGGCCCAGAGCGGCCAGGGGGCATTCAGGTCGAGCCATGAAGCGATGGCCAGGCACCCGATGCTGAAGACCAACATCCCGAGCATGATGGACAGCGAAAGGCGCAGGTAGAACAAGCCCACGAGCACCACCGCCACTTTGGCCACCCAACCTGTTGCCAGCCACGTGTGGGCGAACGGGGAGGGGATGCTCCACAACAGCGCCACCACACAGAAGTAGATGGTGGGCACGCAGATCCAGTGGATCAGTTTGTTGGTGGGATGCTGGTGGCTCTCACCATAGGCATCGAACCAGTGCTGTATGCTACGAAGGCTCATGGGACAGGTAGCGTTGTTGCAGGATGTGGAGGTGGTGCATGGTATGCCCGGCAATGATCCAGCCCAGCGCACGAACGGTCACCGGGTGGCCATTGGCCACGCCCTGCCGCAGCGCCACCTTGTCCGGAAAGCTGCGGAAGAGCAGTTCGGTGGACCGGCGCACGACGGCCAGTTCATCCGCGATCTCGCGCAACGTGCGGTGGCTGGTGTCGGCCTCGCGGGCGTAATCGTTCTCCTCGAAACCGGGCAGTTCGGTGGCATCGTTGCGGGCGAAGCGCAAGGCCCTGTATTGCATGATGCGCTCGCAATCCACCAGGTGCTGGAACACTTCGCTGATGGTCCACTTGCCCTCGGCATAGCGATGGCCGGCCATGTGCGGTGGTATGCGTTGCAGCAGCTCCTCGGTGAGCTTCCCGACATGTTCCAAAGCGGCCAGTACGTCGGTGCTGCCCATGCGTTCGATATAGCCCCTGTAGAACGGGCTGCATTCGTTCGTGTCCGGTGGTCCCCAGGTGTTCATGGGGAAAAGATAGTGCGCACACGAACAGGCCGGTTCAAGGGTCCTCGATGAGGAAGGGCGCGGGCCAGGCCACCATTTCCTTGCCCATCTGGTACCAGCCGTAGTAGTTGGTCCACCAGGTCCAGCGCTGGCACCACCGGTCGTGCAGGCTGATGATGCCCACTCCCTCGTCCGTGCCCGCTGCTTTGCGGTACATCTGCCAGGTGCGCCGCGCATGCACGCCCAGGGTGGCCACATCGTAGCGCGATATCCCGTGTGCCGCCGCATAGCTGGTAAAGGCACGTGCCGACGACCACGTGCGGCTGCGTTCCACATGCAGGGTGGGAACCACGGTGATGCGGTCCGCCGGTACGCCATCCTTCAGCAGTGCTGTGCGGCCTTGTTCGGCGTAGGTGGGTTCGCCCGGGCGGAGAGTGCCATCGGCCTGGTGGATGTGCATGCCGCTCATGAGGCCGTGCACGTTGTGGTCGTTCACCGTGAAGCGGGCCACGAAGGCCACCGGGACGTCCGCTCCGGGCGATGAGACGGCACGGATCACAAGGGCGCAGGAACGGATACCGGACGCAGGAAGTTGAACGGTGTGTTCCTCCACGCCACCATCGACCATGCCGGCGAGCAGTACCGTTCCAGAAGCGGAGAGTTCCCACGCTGCGCCGGGTAGTCCGCCGATGCCCAGCATGATCTCCCCCTGTTGCGCCGTGCCGAAGTCCACAACGACCGAATCGCCGCTGAGCAGGTAGTAGGCAAAGGGGCGGATGGTGCCGGTGAGGTAGAGCCGTTCGTAGCCGCCGCTGTGGAAGAGCCTCGCCGTTTCGCGGAGGCCCTCGGAGTGCATCCATCCCTCGGCCACCAAGGCCTTGCCACCGCTCGGGCGCGTTACCGCGAACCACGGATGCCCGAACAGCAGCACGAGCAGAAAGGCCACGGCCATGGCCGCGAACAGCTTTCTACACCTCCCGCGCAGCAGCCCCTTCATTCCTCGTCGAGCAGGGCGCGTTTCAGGGCCAGTAGTTCCGTGCGCGCCTTGGGGTCGTTGGTCACGATGCATTGCAGGGCGCCGGCCTCGCAGGTGTGTACAGCCTCTGCCACAAGCCCCAGTTCCGCCTGCAACGAAGCCAGTTGGTAGTAGCTGGGCACATGCTTGGGCTCATCGGTAAGAATGGACGTGAGGTCCGCGATGGCCTGTTCCATGTTGCCCATACGCTTGTGCTCCAAGGCGATGGCATAGCGCAGAAAAGTGTCGCCCGGCTCCTCCTCCAGCATGGCCTGCAACTGCTGCATCCGTTCGGCGCTCATGGGTGCAAGGGGGACATTCGTTGAGGGTTTACGCCTATAAGCACTGGTGCGGTAAGGCGACAAATGACCTGCCGCACCAGAGGGGGGAACAAAGCTATGGGTGGTGAAGGTCAAGCGTAATGTACAGGGCGCATTCACGCTTAAGGCAACCGTGGCGCGCCTATCTGCGTATGACGTGCGCCCATGCTCACACGACCACACCCGTTCACCACCCTTGGTCTGCTCCTCGCGGTGGTGTCGCCTGTCTTCCTGTGGCTGCAGTTCCGCCTGATCGGTGTGGTGTTGCTGTTCATTGCCTATGGCTTCACACTGCTGGAGTTCAAGAAGTACACCAGCCGTTTCCAGTTCGCCATGCTGCTGATCACCGGTACGGCCATGGGCCTGGTGTTGGATGCGCGGTCCGGTGCGTGGCCCTGGTTCACGATGGCGTTGCTGCTGGCGAGCGTGGCCACCATTGTGCGCCAGGCCTACATGCACCATTTCACCTACGTGAACCTGTTGTGGGTGGATACCAGCGTGGCCCTACTGGCTGGTGGGTGCTACGTGCTCGCCATCTACGGCCGTCCGTTCGCATGGGATAGTTGGTTGCCGCCTTTGTTGCATCTCGGTGCGGCCTTGGGGCTCACCTTTTCCTATGTGCAGGACGCGGCCCACATCCGCAAACGCACGCGGTTCGGCTACAAAGTGAAGCCCGGTACGGAAGCACCGGCCTTTGAATTACCGGACCAGGAGGGCGCACCCGTTAGTCTGGCGGACTACCGAGGCAAACATCCCGTACTGTTGATCTTCGTGCGTGGCGATTGGTGTCCCGGCTGCCACATGATGCTGCGTACCTACGAACGCAAACGGGCCGTTTTCCTGGAGAAGGGCGTGCATGTGCTGGCCATCGGTCCGGATGATATCAGTGTGAACAAGGACATGGTGCAGCGCATCGGCGTGAAGTTCCGCATGCTGTCCGATGATAAACAGGCGGTAAGCGGTCGCTACGGTGTGGTGTACAGCAACCCTGTGATCGAGGCTGGGTTGGATTACGCCGAGGGGATCCCGTTGCCCGCCTCATTCCTGGTGGATGCGCAAGGCATTGTGCGCTACGTATCGCGTCCGGACAGGGTGGGCGAGTTCTTGGACCCGGAGCTCATCTTCAACGTGTTGGACCAAATGCCCAAAGTGGCCGAGCCCGCATGGAGCTGACCACCGCGCTGGCGTTCGGGGCCTTGCCCGTGATCCTGCTGGGTGCCTCGGCCTCGCTGGCGCATGCGTACAACAAGCGGCAAGCGCGGTATGCACGCATCACGCGCGATCGCGACAGCTACTTGGAGGTGCTTGAAGGCAGCAACGACGCCCTGTTCGTGATCAACTTTGTGAACGGGCGCATCTACCAGGCCAACGAACAGGCGGCGCGCATGCTGGGCTACGGACGCGAAGAGCTCGCCGCTTCCACCATTTTCCAGTTACATCCCACGGAGTTCCTGCAACGCAGCGCCGAGCGGATAGCCGATGCCTGGGAACAGAAGGGCGCCATCTACGAGGACATTCCCTTGCTCACCAAGAACGGCGAGCTGATCCAGGTGGAGAGCAGCGTGCGCGTGACCACCTACCAAGGTCGTCCGGCCATCATTCTCTTTGCCCGCGACATCCGCGAACGACTGGCACTGCGCGAAGGACTGCAACAGCAACAGGCCGTTGTGCAACGCCAGAACGCCGAACTGTTGGACAGCATCCGCTACGCCAAGCGGATACAGGACGCTGTAATGCCCGACGCTGCTGCGCTGGTGGGCTTGGTGCCCGACGCCTTCATTCTTTATCGGCCCAAGGACATCGTGAGCGGCGACCTGTATTGGTTCGCGGAGAAGAACAGCCGCACGGTGGTGGCCGCCGCCGACTGCACGGGCCATGGTGTGCCCGGGGCCTTGCTCAGTTTGATCGGTGTTTCGCTCTTCCGCGAGACCGTGCTCGAACGCGGCGTGGTAAGGCCTGAAGACATTCTGGAAGCCTTGCGCACTGGTGTGATCGATGCGCTGAACGGACAGGGCGATGAAGAGGAGGGGCACCGCGATGGCATGAACGTCTCGTTGGTGAGCATTGATCGACAGGCCATGCTCCTGGACTATGCCGGAGCCTACGCGCCCATCTTCGTTGTGCGGCAGGGCGAACTGATCGAGCTCAAGGGCGACCGGATACCGGTGGGCTATCACGATGGCGAGCAGCGCGCGTTCACAGGTACCAGCATGCTGTTACAGAAGGGCGACCGCATCTACCTCTTCTCCGATGGCATGCAGGACCAGTTCGGCGGACCGCAAGGCAAAAAGCTGCGTTCATCGGGCCTGAAGGAGTGGGTATTGAGCACTGCCGAACTGTCCATGGACGACCAGTACCAAACGATCTCGGACCGGTTCCGCCTGTGGAAGGGCCGCGAGGAGCAGATCGACGATGTACTGCTGATCGGCCTGGAAGTGTGACCGCTAAGCCATCAATGGCCCTCCAGCGCAAGACGTTCGCGAATGGCGCCGGGGCCAGCGGGTAGCAAGTGGAGGACGACGGACTCTTCCGTATGGGAAGCGTTCGTGCCTTCACCCTGCAGGTTCACCCATTGTTCCGGAAAGCCACCAACAACGAGCACGGGCCGATCGGTCGTTCGTTCGAGCAGAACACTGCGCCAATCTCGCCGGTCGAACTCCGCTCCAACAGTTGGAGGCAATGATGCTTCGAGGATCTCGCAGATGTAGCAGCGCAGGAAGCTCTGTTGATCATTCGGCCTTCTGTGGAACACCACCAATGAAGCGTTGATCCGCTCGGCCATATCGCCGATAACGGCACAGTCGGCACGTAATTCATCAATGCTTCGGGCTTGTACCGGAACATCATGCTGGCGGGCTATGGTGTGGTCGATCACGGACCGCATCCGGTAGGTCTTCACTGCAAAACAGCTTACGCCCACGGCGAGAACAAGTGTTGGTCCGGACCGCATGGTTCCCTTTATGCTGCTCGGGACCTGAAGCATGCCGCCCCACCAGGCCAGTACCAGCGGTACGGCAAGGAACATGCGCGACAAGGGGAAGAACGGGTGCGCGCTCCCGTCGTGCACTTTGGCAAAGCCGAACGACCAGAGCACGATACCCACAGCGAGCAGCAAGGTGGTGGCGGGCATCCATGCGCGGCGCAGGAAAAGGGCAACGGCCACTAGGACCAGCAAGAGGAGAGCCAGCCAGCCTTGGGACCAAAGCACGGGCATGAGTCCTGCGAAGTGCTTGTCCAACTGCCCAAGCGCTTCGGTAATGCCCTCGGGATGGAAGGCCAGCATCCAATCGTCGATGGTGTGCCGCACGCGTTCCGGATGCACCACATAGAAGTACTTGGCCAACTTCAAGGCCACTGCGGCGGGAAGAGCACCCAGTAGGGCGAAGAGCGGCACCTTCCATTCATTCCGATGCTGCCACGCGAACAGGAGCGCTGCAGGCGCCGCGAACACAAGGGCGTTCGGATTGAGGAACAGCGCCATGCCAAGTACCAGTCCGGCCAACAGTCCGCGCGACCACGGACGTTCAACCTGCGAGCACCACGGCCAGGCCGCCAGCATGGCGCAACCACCGACAAATCCACGGGGCATGCTGGTGATGATGCCGTATTCCACGGGGAGCAGAACGGGCAGCATGGCCACGAGCACGCCTGCCAGTGGTTTGCCCGTGCGCAACAGCCAGGCGCCGAACGACCAGAAGGGCAGCAGGGCGAGTAAGGCGGTCATGGTAGGCAACGCCACGTAAAGGGGCACGCCGAGCCAGTAGAGCGGCACGGTTACCACGGCCTCTGTCATGAAGGTGTAGTCCTGGCCGTAGAAGTAGGGCTCGTGGAAAGTGCCCGAAGCGTAGTCCCGAACGGCCTGCCAGAAGATGGCGTCGTCGCTGCCCACGTAGCGATACCCGAACCGCAGCAGGAGCAGCAGCCGGTCCACCGTACCAAGCACCACGGCGGCCAGGAACCACCAGCGCATGTGCCGCGGCCGTGTGCCTGGGTTCATGGGTGTGCTGTGGCCAACGCGTGCATGGCCGCGTGATCGGTAGGGGTGCACCAATGCCACTCCGCATCGCGCCGCAACCAGGTCATCTGGCGCTTGGCGTAGTTGCGCGTGTGTTGCTTGATCAGGTCCACAGCAGCGGGTAGTGAGAGCAGCCCATCGAAGTGGTCGAAGAGCTCGCGGTAGCCCACAGTGCGCAGTGCGTTCAGATGGCGGTGGGGCAGCAGGGCGCGTGCTTCCTCCTCCAGACCTGCGGCCAACATGCGATCCACCCGTTCATCGATCTGTGCATACAGCTGCGGACGTGGCACATCCATGGCCATGCGGACGATACGCACATCGGTACGGTCCTGCGGTGTAGTGCGTTGTGCGCTGTACGGTCGGCCGGTGATGTGGCACACCTCCAGCGCGCGGATCACGCGGTGCGGGTTGTAGCGGTCGATGTGCAGCCAGGTCTCATGGTCCAGCTGTTCCAGTTCGCTCAGCAGGGGAGGTAATCCGTATTGCTGGAACCGCTGCTGCAAGTGCTCTCGCACGCGGGTGTCGGTGGCCGGCATGGGGTCAAGCCCTTTGATCAATGCATCGATGTAAAGCCCGCTGCCACCAACAAGCATAGCGGTGCCGTGTTCCTTTAGAAGCCGCTGAAGCACGGGCTCGGCAGCACGCGCGAACTCGCCAGCGCTCCACATCTCGGATAGCTCCAAATGGCCCAGGAAGTGGTGTCGAACGCCCAGCAGTTCCTCTTCCAGCGGACGTGCCGTACCTATGCGCATGGCGCGGTAGAACTGCCGCGAATCGGCGCTGATCACCTCGGTGCCCAAGGCGTGGGCCAAGGTGGCCGCAGCATGGGTCTTACCCGATGCCGTGGGACCGCCGATCACCACCAGCGTTCCCTTCGTGGTCATCGGAACTCGTCTCCGTGTTCCTCATACCCGCCATGCCCGAACTCGTCATGGTCCTCACCTTCCTCTCCGAAGCCCATGTCCTCATCCTCGTCGTACAGCTCTTCGCTGTCCATGGCGTAAGGGTCCTCGTCCAGGATACCAGCGGTAAGGTCGTCCTCCTTGGAATGTTCGTCGGGTGCGTTGCCCATGCTCATCACCACGCGCGGATAGGTCACACCGGCCTCCGGGGCGCTGGCCTGGATGAGCTCCACCATGAACATCCACATGTGCAGGAAGTCGTAGGCGTAGATGAAGCGTTGGCTGGTGCTGCGGATGTGATCGCTGATGTACACCTCGTCCATCAACGAGGGCTTGATGTCGCCATCCTGCCCGAAGCCCAGATCGGCCAGGGGGATCTCCGGTCCCTTGCCCCATTCCTCGTCGCTCACATAGAAGCAGGCCATTTCCTGTCCGATGAACCCGAACGCGTCCTTGATGGCCTTGTGCAGGTCGAGGAAGGTCTGTTCGGACCCGATCTCGATGTCGCGGAAGGCCTCGCTGGGATGATCGATCAGGACGCGGAAACGATAAATGCGCATGGTTGACGAAATACGTGGTGCAAAGCGGCGGTCCATCGGGAAGGCCGCATTCGTGCTGCGAAACTACTCAGTGGCCGCGATGCTGATGCTCCAACCCCTTTCCGGGGTGTATCTTCACTGTATGATGGCGCGTGTGGATACCCGGCTTGCCGAGATGTTCCTTACGGAGAACGGCCGCTTGATCGAGGTGCATTACCGCGAGGGCATGGACCTTGACGAGGAGGGCCTGATGGAAGTACAGCTCCGCCGGGGGGAACTGACCAAGGACCGATGCGCCATGATCGCCTTCTTCCATGCGGGAACCCTGTCTGATGTGAAGGTGATGAACGTGGACTACTTCGGGCGCACCAATGCGAACGAACAACTGATCGCGCTCGCCATTGTGACCCAGGACGATCTGGGAGAGGCCATGTCGAACGTGTATTACAGCTATCACCCGCAGACCTTCCCCACGCGCATGTTCCGCAGCGGACCGGATGCCCGGAAATGGATCGCGGAGGAATTGGCCCGCTCCTGATCGGGGAACGGTAGGTCGCTGTCAAATGCCCCTGCGTAGGTTCGCGGCCGCGGAGCGGAAACTGAGGCACGTTTATGCAATGGCGTGCGTTCCTGCATCCTACGGATACGCTTCAACCCAGATCCACCTCCATGCGCTACTTCCTCGTTGCCCTTTGCCTGGCCTCCACCTTGCTGGTCCGCTCGGCCGAAAAGCCCGTCACTACAAGCATCAGCGCCGTCAAGGTCTTCCTCAGTGGGGCCGAAGTAACGCGCACGGGCAAGGTGGAACTGCCCAAGGGCACCAGTACCCTTGTCTTTGCCGGACTTAGCGAAGAGGTGGACCCGGCGAACATCCAGGTGAGCGGCACCGGGGCCTTCACCATCCTGGGCGTGCAGCACCGCCTCAACTACCTCGAAGAGAAGCAGGACCGCGCGGAGGTGGTCACTCTCAAGGACCGCATCAAGGCCATTGAGGCCGACATTGAACGGGAGAACAGCATGCTCTCCGTGGTGGAGCGCGAAGATGCCCGCCTGGCCAAGAACGAGGTGGTGGCCGGAGACCAGGGGCTTACGCTATCGCAGTTGCAGAGCATCAACGAATACCTCCGTGGAAGGCAGGAAGCCTTGGCCATCAAACGGATCGAGATCAAGCACACGCTCGCTACACTGAATGAACAGTTGGGCAAGGTGAAACTGCAACTGGCCCAGGTGCAAGGCAAGAAGACGCGCCCCACCAGCGAAGTGGTGGTGGAAGTGAGCGCCAACGCACCCGTGAACGCCACACTAACCCTGAAGTACATGGTGCGCAGTGCGGGCTGGAACCCGAGCTACGATATCCGCGTGGATGACATCACCCGGCCCATGCAGCTCACCTACAAGGCACAGGTGTACCAGAGCACCGGCGAGGATTGGGACAAGGTGCAACTGGCCCTCAGCAGCGGCGAGCCCAGCAAGGACGCCATCATGCCTACCATCTATCCCTGGCGCCTCGATTTCGGCATGCCGCGTCCAGCCCCCGCTGCCAGCACACCCCAAGGCTACAACGCCAACGTGCGCGATGTGCGTGGCATCATCCGCGATGCAAGGACCGGTGAACCGTTGCCCTTCGTGAACGTGGTGCTCTCCGATGCAAGTGGCGTTGTCATCAATGGTACCACCAGCACGATGGAAGGCTACTACGCCATTGCCATTCCGGTGAACGGGCGGAACCTGAAATTCGACTACATCGGTTATACAGCCCAGCAATTGCCCATTTCCTCGGGCACCATGAACGTGAACATGGCGGAGAGCGCCGCGCAGTTGAGCGAGGTGGTGGTGGCTACTGGTGGAAAGCCGGCCAGCTTTGGGTACGTGGCCGGTGTTCAAATGAAGAGCGTTGAGCGCATTCGCAAAAAGAACAGCGATAAGGACGACGACCTCTTGTACGATATGGAGGCCGCCAATACCTCTATCGCCGGTGAGGTCGCCGAACGCGCCACCAGCTTCGAGTTCGCCATCAGCGTACCCTACACCATTCCCAGCGACGGCAAGAACCACCAGGTGGGCGTGCAA
>CAZQFG010000082.1:0-11027 GCA_964592515.1 uncultured Chryseobacterium sp.
GAGGTCCATCCAATACGTCCATACCGCGCTCTTGTCGATGATCGGAACGCCTTTGGAGGCGAGCCAGATCTCCAGTTCGCGGCGCTTCTCCTCCTTGTCGTTGTTGAACTGTTCCTCCACACGGCGCATGACCCGTTTATCCGGTTCGGACACCCTGAACCACCGCGCACGTACGGCGTGGTCCTTCAGTTCAAAGTTGGCCGAATTGGCCTCGTAATAGGCCTGTACATCGGCGTCGGAAACAACGGTATCGAGCTTCTGGTCCACCAAGGCCTGCTCATAGGCGAACAGGACGAGCGAGTTCCGATAATCGCGCAACTGGGCCTCAAAATCCTTCTCGGCCGGCGCCAGGTTGGCCTCGGCCTTGTGAAGCACCACCTGCTGTTGAAGCCAATTATTAATGTGTGCCTGGGCCATCACTGCGCTGTCCTCCGGGGCCATGCCCATGGGGATCAGCTGGCGCAGGTCGCTCCAACGCAGATACTGGTCATAGGCTCGCGCCAGCACGGGATCCTCCTGGTCCACGGCAGGTCCGCAGCCCATGAGGGCGACCGCCATGGAGCCGAGAAGCAATACCGCGTGGGGCCGTTGGACCCGTTCCCTGTTCCCTATCACTTGATGGAATAGAGAACGCTGCGATCGACGTTCACGACATACTTGGCACGCAATTCCTGGATCCAAGCCTTCTCCAGCGAATCCTGATAGGCTGCCGTGACCGAGCCACGGGTCTCGTCCAATGTCTTGGGCGTCGGCGGAGTGATCTTCTTCACATCGGCAATGGCCACGCGACCATCGGCAGGCAGATCGGCCGTGAGGCCCGTGGCAGCAATGCCGTTAAGGAAAGCCTTCTGGTCCGCGCTATACGTTCCGCCATCGAGCTCGAGCGCCAATGGGTTCGTCTTGTTCACCACGCCCTGCAGCTCCTGTCCACGTTTTCCCTTCTTCAGCAGACCGCGCACCTGCTTGGCAACGGCAGCGTTCTGGCAGATGTAGAGATCGGCCTCATAGCGCGTAGGCCACATATGCTCCTGCTCGTGGGCCTTATAGAACGCCTCCAGACCGGCGGTATCGCGCACTGCACGACCCCACACCTTCTGGTCGGTGAGCTCGAACAGCAGGATACCATCGCGGTATTCCTTCATCAACATGCGGAAGTCGGCGTGTTTCTCCTCCAAGTGCTCGTCCTCATAGGCCATCAGACTTTCGTCCACGAACTCGGCGTAACGGGTCTGTACGTGGTCCGCCACTTTCACTGTGCGTTCGCGACGCTGTTTCGCTTCGAGGAAATCCAGGAACTCCAGTTGGGTGTAGGTCCTACCGGTGATGGTGAAAACAGGCTTCGTCAATTTGGCCGCCTTCTTTCGATCATACGTCCAGCCTTCCATGACATCACGGACGATCAATGTATCGTCAAGTGTCTGGGTGGCATCATCATACTGACGGCCACGCACAGCGATGAACTTGCCACCCTTGATCATGCCCGTGATCTCGCGACGGTAGGCCAATTTGCCACGCATCACGGGTCCTTCCTTCACTGCTTTGCGGAGCAGGGTATCCGTAACGGATGTCCCCTTCTTGAAGATCGTGGTATCCACCAAGGCCTGCACGGCCTTCAAGTTCTTGGGATAGGCCGTGTAGGCGTAGTCCGTCTTCAAGCGCTCAATAAAGGCCTTGCGGGTGATCTCGGCGCGGCTGTCGCGGGCGATCTTGGTCTTCAGCTCGGCCTTGGCAGCATCGTAAGTGGGCGGAGCCTGCCATTCGAGGCGCTTGATGATGTGCCACCCATAACGGGTGCGGACCGGTGCACTGATGTCACCGTCCTTTTTCAGAGAGAAGGCGGCATCTTCGAACTCTTCGATCATCTTGCCCGTACCGAACATGGGGAGCTCGCCGCCTTTCGTGTTGGAGCTTTCATCATCACTGTATTTCAGTGCAGCGTCCGAAAAGGCGACCTCACCCTGGAGCACCTGGCGATGGATCTCGCGGATGCGTGCCTCCACATTGGCCTGCTTCTCGGCAGGATCCTGGTCCGTGCTGCGGAGCATGATGTGCGCCACCTTGATCTGGCCGCGGGCAGCGCGCTTGTCCGTGACCTTGATGATGTGGTATCCGAAGCGTGTACGCACCGGCATGCTCACCTGGCCAACGGGTGTATTGAACGCGCCGTTCTCAAAAGGATACACCATTTGCAGCGCGCTGAAATAGCCGAGATCACCACCGTTCTTCGCGGCGCTGGGGTCCTCGGAGCCACCAACGCCCTGGGCCACGGCAGCGAAATCCTCGCCTTTCATCACCCTGTCGCGCAGGGCCACGATGCGTTTCCAGGCAGCAAGCGTATCCTCCGGGGATGCATCGGGACCCACCTGAATGAGGATGTGGCTGGCACGCACTTCCTGCTGCATGCGATCATAGGCCTCGCGCATCAGGGCGTCGTTCAGTTCGCGATCAATGAGGTACGGGCGGGCCAACTGCTTACGATAGCCGTCCAGCTCCGTGCGGAACTTGGAGATGGTGTCCATCCCCAGTACTTCGGCCTCGCGGACCTTCAGCTTGTAGTTGATGAAGAGCTCCAGGTATTCGTCCAAGGCCTCCTTGGTAACGCTGGCCTCCTTGTTGTTCTTCTTGTAGATGGCCTCGAACTCGGAGCGTACCACGGGCTTACCGTCCACGGTCATCAGCACCGGGTCCTGTGCGCCATTCTGCCCGTTCACCAGCACAGCGGCGAAGAGCGCCACGAACATCACTACGAACTTCCTCATTTCCATGATCATTACCGTGTTTTCACAAGGGTGGCAAATGTAACCGATCGGGCGGCAGCGCCCCGGTAGGACCGCCGTTAAAAAAAGCGACCGGCGGCAAGGGAGGTCGCCCTTACCGCCGGTCGGTCATTCCCAAGGTCTAAAGGTGGCTGTAATTGGGAGCCTCACGGGTGATGTACACGTCGTGGGGGTGGCTCTCCTTCATGCCCGCCATGGTGATGCGTATGAACTTGGCATACTGGAGCGCTTCCATGTTGGCCGCTCCGCAGTAACCCATGCCGGCCCGGAGACCGCCCACCAACTGGTGTACGACCTCCTCCAGCTTGCCCTTGTAGGGAACCCGTCCGCTGATGCCTTCTGGCACGAGCTTCTTGATATCGTCCTCCATATCCTGGAAGTATCGGTCCTTACTGCCCTGCTGCATGGCCTCAATGCTGCCCATGCCTCGGTATGCCTTAAAACGGCGCCCTTCGTAGATGATGGTCTCACCCGGGCTTTCCTCCACCCCGGCGAACATGCTGCCCACCATGACGGTTCCCGCTCCGGCGGCCAATGCCTTTACAATGTCACCGGTGTAGCGGATGCCGCCGTCGGCGATCACTGGCACGCCGCTACCAGCGATGGCTTGAGCGCATTCGAGCACGGCCGTTAGCTGCGGAACACCTACGCCGGCAATGATGCGGGTGGTGCAGATGCTTCCCGGACCTATACCCACTTTCACCGCGTCGGCACCGGCCTCCACCAAGGCCTTGGCAGCCTCGGCCGTGGCGATGTTGCCCACCACCACGTCCACGCCGGACACTTCGGACTTTACGCGGCGCAGCATTTCGAGCACACCCCGGCTATGACCATGGGCGGTATCGATGACCAAAGCGTCAACACCTGCATCGCGCAGGGCGAGGGCACGTTCAACGGAGTCGCCGGTAACGCCAATGGCAGCGGCCACGCGAAGACGACCCAGCTTGTCCTTGCAGGCATTGGGGCGCTTCTTCAGTTTGATGATGTCCTTGTAGGTAATGAGACCGACCAGTTTGCCTGTAGTATCCACTACCGGCAGCTTCTCGATCTTGTGCTCCTGCAGGATCTCCTCGGCCTGGGCCATGGTGGTATCCGGCTTGGCGGTGATGATGCGCTCGCTGGTCATCACCTCGGCCACGGGGCGCGACATCTTCTTTTCAAACCGCAGGTCGCGGTTGGTAACAATGCCCACGAGCATGTCCTTCTCATCCACCACAGGAATGCCGCCGATGTGGTGTTCCGCCATCAGCCGGAGCGCATCGCCCACCACGGCCTTACCGTCCAATTTCACGGGGTCCAGGATCATGCCGCTCTCAGAGCGCTTCACCCGGCGCACCTCGGCGGCCTGTTGGGCGATGGGCTGGTTCTTATGAATAACGCCGATGCCACCCTGCTGGGCAATGGCAATGGCCAGTTCGGCGCCTGTGACCGTATCCATGGCCGCCGAAACGATGGGAACATTGAGGAGGATGTTGCGTGAAAAGTGCGAGCGAATGTCCACTTCGCGTGGTAACACCTCGCTGTACGCGGGCACCAACAACACATCGTCGTAGGTGAGCCCTTCTACCGTGAATTTGTCCTGGAGTGAGCGGCCATTGACCGAAGAGGCCATGCCAGCATTGCGCGTTGGCGCTGTGGAGGATCGTTCCATGCACAAAAGTACACAACAGGACGATCCGATCGGTTCAATCCGCTTTCAACACGGTGACCGTTCCGTTCCGGACCACCTGCCTGCCCGCTCCCGTGCGGAAGGCGCAGTAATAGGCGTAGATGCCTTGCTGAACATGGTCGCTGCCCACGATGCCGTCCCAGAACTCAACGGGGTCATGGGTGGTCCAGATGATCTGCCCCCAGCGGTTGAGGATACTGAACTGGTACTCGCTCACATCGGCATAGGCCAGCACCGGGCCGAACAGGTGGTTGACCCCGCCAATGACCATGGCGTTGGGGATGTAGACCAGTTCCTCCTGAACCGCGCAAGCGATGTTGCTCTCGGATGTTGCGTTGATACCGGACGGGTTCCCAGCCTCGATGGCCTGAACGTAATAGCAGAACTTACCCGCTGTGCCGGTGAACGATTGCACATCATCCACATATTCCCAAGGGTCCGGAGGCAAGGTGGCCAGCAGTTGGAAGGGCCCATTGTCAATGCTCCGATAGACGTTGTGGGTGACCGGTGTGCCCGCCCATTGGGCATATCCGTTCCACGTCAAGCGGCTGGTACCGTTCAACTCTGGCGCGGCGCGTAGGAGCATATTGCCTCCGGTATTGCTCGTGGTGGCCAGCGAACCACAACTGTCCAGTACCTGCACCCGATAGCGATACCCAATGGTCGCCGGGTCCACATCGGTATCGGTCCATGTGAACAGCGGCCCGATGGCGCCGGGCAAGGTGGCCACGGTCTGGAAAGCGGCCCCATTGGCCGAACGTTCAATGATGTAAGCGGACACTTGAGCTCCGGTTATCGTACTGTCCATGACCTGGATGTCCTGCCCGGGAGTGACCGTTACTGTGCGCAAGTAGTTGGAACCGGCCGCTACTGGATAATCGGTGAACCGGCAGGTGGTATTGGATAGTGAAGAGACCGTGGAGCCTTCCTTAAGCGCGCGCACCCTGTAGCAATACGTGCGCTCCGGCTGCACCGGATGAATGAACGTACGCTGGGTTCCGGGAACGTTGGCCAATATGCTCCAGGCACCACCATCAACGCTGACCAGCACCTGGTGCGAACCCGTTGACCACCCAACATACGGGGTCCAGGTCAAGGTGATCTCCGATGCGCATCGGTCATACGAGGTGGTAGCGAACATGGTGGCATGCACCGGCCCGGTAGCACTGGTATTGGGGCTCGGTGGATCACCGACAAGGCATGTGTCGAAGGCTGCGATCGTGAACGCCTCGGACCCTTCGCCCGGAAGGCTGGCCGTCCACTGATAAGTGGTATTGTTCTGACCGTAAACCAGATCGATGATCACGCCACCACCGGGAGTGCTCAGAACAACGATATACCCATCGGTATCCGCTTGCGGCGAAGGTGACCAGTTGATGGTGGAAAGCCCAGTGACCGGATCGACCGTTACAGCCGTGACGACCGGTACGGAAGGCGGCGTTACATCGCGAAAGATCTCGCCATCGCGGTTGCTGAACGACGTACAACCGTTCTGGTCCGTTAAGCTGACCCGGAAGGTCAAGGAATCCTCACAAATGGAGATCTCGTGCTGGTAGGCGAAGGTGGTGCTCGACACCTCATCCAGCAGGCTCCATGTGCCAACAGGATATTCCAGCCAGACCGAAAACCCACCCTGCATGGTGGCCGGAAGCGCTGAAGCGTTCCACGAAAGGTTGGCGTTGCCCAAGGGGGCGCTTTGGAATACCTGGAGAAAAAGGGTGGCCAGTGTATCGCTCGGAACCGATGTGTTCGGCAAGGGCCCGGAAGAGACCGTGGTCATGTAGTAGAACACAGGGCCATTATTGGCACCGGCACCGGGGTGGAAGCTGGCAGTGGCCGCATAGACCGGCACCGGAGGCAATGGCATGTATGGCCCAGCAAGGGAGGTGGACCAGAATATCCGGTACTCAAGGAACTCGCCACCGGGGTCAGCGGGAATATCCCACGTAAGGGTGACATCACCGGCCACATTCACGGAAGCACAGCGCAAGGAAGGCGGATCGAGGATGGCCATGGCAGCCATTGGCACGAGGCCGAGCACCAACAAAGAGCACCTGATCATCAACCGCATTCTCATGGGACGGAACGCCTTCCGGGTAAAGACGAGCAAACGCAGACCCGTATTGCCTAACACATTCATGACGCAACAAAAGCACCAAGGTTGCATATCCGTTGGCGGGCCGTTTCAAACTCGTTCATGATACGCTCCACGATCTGCGCGGCTGGCAGTATTTCGTTGAATGCCCCGCTCACCTGGCCGATCTCCAGTTCACCCTCCACGAGATCGCCCTCGAACATGCCCCGCTTTGCCCTGGCACGACCTAACAGCGCTTTCAGGTCCTCTGGTGTGGCACCTTGGGCATAGGCCTGCTTCACTTGTTGAAAGAAGGGGTTATGCAACAACCGAACAGGCGCCAACTCCTTGAGCGTGAGGGTGGTCTCTCCTTCACCGGCAGCAGCAACCCGCTCTTTGAACGCTTGGTGGGCCGAGGACTCCAAAGAGCATACGAAACGGCTGCCCACCTGCACGCCGTCGGCCCCAAGGCACATGGCCGCCAGCATGGCACGGCCATCGGCAATGCCCCCAGCCGCGATCACCGGCACTTTCACGGCATCGCGGACCATGGGCACCAGCACCATGGTGGTGGTCTCTTCGCGGCCGTTGTGCCCACCGGCCTCAAAACCCTCGGCCACAATGGCGTCCACACCGGCCTGTTCCGCCTTCAACGCGAATTTCACGCTGCTCACCACGTGTACAACGGTGATACCGCTCGCTTTCAGGCGCGCTGTCCATGCAGCCGGATTTCCAGCGGAAGTGAAGACCACCGGGACCTTCTCTTCCACGATGATGGCCATGTGCTCCTCGATGTCAGGGTAGAGCATCGGGACATTCACCGCGAACGGGTTCACGGTGGCCGCCTTGCACTTACGGATGTGCATACGCAACACATCCGGGTACATTGAACCTGCCCCGATGATACCGAGGCCACCGGTGTTGCTGACCGCCGAGGCAAGCTCCCAACCCGAGCACCAGATCATACCGGCCTGAACCAAGGGATAGCGAACCCCGAACAACTTGACGAGCCTGTTCTCCGTATCCATCATGCGGTGCAAAGCTACCGGTAACCACTGTGCAGAAGGGATCCCACACAGGTTGTTGATGATCAGTGAATTGCAGCCGCACCAGACCCCGGATATCTTTCTTATGTTTGCCCGGTACCAGTTCCATTCCTGTAGACGCTCCGGCCTCATGACGCTTTCCGTAAAACGGCTCCTTCTGCCCCTTGTACTGATCAGTGGATGGCAATTCGCCAATGCCCAGTATGCGTGGGACTTCGGACTCCACCTTGGTGGCGCGAACTATCTGGGTGAAATGGGTGGCAAGGACCAGCCGCGCCGAGATTTCGTTTGGGACATGAAACTGGGCCAGACCCGTTGGGCAATTGGTGGGTTCGCTCGACGTAAGATCAATCGCACGATCTCCGTGAACGCAGGTCTGCTGTATATGCGGATCCAAGGTGCCGACGAGCTTTCAACCTACCGTCCTCGCCGTGGCCGTAACCTGAATTTCCGGAACGACATGTTCGAGTTGTACCTGCGACCGGAGTTCACGATCTACCAGGATAATGACATGGGGGGGCGTGGCAGGTATCGCCTCGCGTTCCGTCTGTTCGGCTATGCAGGCATCGCACTGTATTACCACAACCCGAAAGGTCAACTCTACGGCGAAGGGGATTTCTACGCATTGCAGCCGTTGAACACTGAATTGGCTGATTATTCGAAGATCGGCGTGAGCGTTCCCATCGGCATAGGATTCCACTTCACTCAACGCCGTCGCCACCGCTTTGGTTGGGACCTTGGCTGGCGTACCACCTTCTCGGATTATCTGGACGATGCCAGCACGGTATACGCCGACCCGGCCCTCTTGCCAAGTCAGTTGGCCGTGGACATGGCCAATCAATCAGCGTATGCCTATTCGCTGGACCCCACGTTGCCCGATCCCCGGAACTATGATGCCGGAGCGATACGGGGCGATGCCACGCACAACGACAGCTACCTGACCATGACCTTCACGTACAGCTACGTGCTGCGTGGACAATCGAACTTCTACCGCCAGCGTTACAACTGGATCCGCGGAAACAAGCGGGTGGGCCGGAAGTCGCGTGCCAAGTTCTAGCGGCTCGGAGACATGCATGAAAGAAGGGGGCCGAGGCCCCCTTCTTTCATCTCATCCCTTCATTCCGCGATGTCCATTCCGTGGCGCTCCATCCAATCCTCAAGCACCACCATGCTCCAGATGCGGAACCAATTGGCGCGTGGATCCTTATGAATGAACGCATTCCAGAACGCGTCCACCGCGCCCGGCTTGAACGCCTGACGCTGGCCCAAGCGGTGCATACGCTCCCCACAGAACGCACTCAACTCGCCGCGCATCCATTGGGGCCATGGCAGTACAAAGCCCATCTTCGGCCGATCGATGATCTCGCGTGGCAACAGGTCGCCGAGCGCACCGGTGAGCAATTGCTTGGGCGTATGTGGATATTTGAACCGGTCGTTAACACCAAGGACGAATTCCACCAGATCGTGATCAAGAAAGGGCACCCGCACCTCCAGCGCGTGCGCCATGCTCATCTGATCAGTATCGCGCAACAGCACGTTGGCCAGATAAGTATCCAGTTCGCCCAGGCTTACCTGGCTAAAGAACGGCAGGCGGTGACCTTGCTCCGTGCGGATCATCCGGTGCATGGCCTCTTGCACTGAATTCCGAGGAAACCGCGGCCGTGAAAGCAGGCCTTGCAACACTTGATCATTGGCAAGCAGGCGGGACAATGGGTAGGTGTCATCCGCGGACATGCTCTCCATTAAGAGCACTTGGGGCCAATTGGAGCGCGCGAAAGAAGGCTTTAACCGCACCAATGCGGCCAGTGCATAACGTCGCATCCAACGGGGGAACTGTGCCAACCAACGCCGATCGAAGAGGTCCTTGGAACGCGTGAACACTGGATAACCGGCGAAGATCTCGTCGCTGCCCAGGCCGCTGAGGGCCACGGTGATCCCGGCCTGTTTGGTGGCCCTGCTCACCATCCAGGTGTTCACCCCATCGCCACTGGGATGATCCATGGAGGATAGCACACCACCAAGCGAATCGAGCAGGTCCTGCCCGCGCAGACGAAGCGTGGTGTGTTCCGTACTGAACCGCTTGGCCACGATGGCCGCGAACCGCTCTTCACTGAACTCCTCCTCATCGAAGACGACCGAGAACGTATGTACCGGGGCATTGCTCACCTCGGCCATCAGTCCTACAATGGCACTGGAATCGATACCGCCCGATAGGAATGCACCAAAGGGCACATCGCTGATCAGACGCTTCTCCACTGCACGGCGCAGGCGCTCACGGATGCCTTTGTGCACTGCCTCCAATGGCAGATCACCGGCCTCCATTTGCACGTTGGACGAGAGGCCCCACCACTGCTGTACGGCCACCTCCTGGTCCGAGATGCGCATCCAATGCCCCGGCCGGAGCATGTACACGTCCCTTACCAAGGTGGCTGGTGCGTGAACGGTCTGGTAGCGCAGGTGGTCCACAAGACCGTCAGGGTCCACCAAACGAGGCACCAGGCCTGTGGCCAATAAGGACCTTACCTCCGAAGCGAACACGAAGTGACCACCGCTCTGGTGATAGTACAGTGGTTTGATACCAAGCCTATCGCGGGCGATAAAAAGTTCCTGTTCCTCCTCGTTAAGCACGGCGAAAGCGAACATGCCCTCCAGCCGATCAAGGCAGGCCGCACCCCAGGCCAGGTAGCTGGCCAACAAAACTTCCGTATCCGATGATGTGCGGAAGGTCCAACGCCCCATGCCCTCCAACTCTGTGCGGAGCGCCCGGTAGTTGTAGATCTCCCCGTTGAAGATGATCGTATATCGCCCGTCGAGGCTGCAGAACGGTTGGTCGGCCGAGTGTGAAAGATCGATGATGCTAAGCCGACGATGGCCAAGGGCGACATTGCCACCAACGTACACACCATCGGCATCGGGGCCACGATGTGCCATGGCGTCGGTCATGCGACGCACCAGCAGATCCGGCTCACGCAGCCCTTCCAGCCCATAGATCCCGGCTATCCCGCACATCAGTTCATCTGCTTGAAGGCTTCGATCACGCGTACGAGGCCTTGTCGCAAGGGCAGCGGCTCCCTGCCCAACAAAGCACGCATTCGTGTTACATCGGGCATCCGACGGGTCATATCCCCTTCTTCCAAGGGTGGCAGATGAACAATGCGCGAACGACTGCCGGTGAGCTCAACAATGAGTTCCGCAAGGCCCTTGATCGTGATCTCCACTTCGGACCCGATGTTCACCACATCGTTGATGACGTCGGTCCCATGAAAGGCCTTGAGGCAGGCATCAATGTTGTCGTCGATGTAACAGAACGTGCGTGTCTGAAGGCCATCACCGAAGAGGGTGATATCCTCGTCGGCAAGCGCTGCACGAATGAACTTCGACACCACGAAATCGCGGCTCTGCTTGGGCCCGTATGTATTGAAAAAGCGGAACACCGTGTAGTCCAGGCCATACTCCTTCTG
>CAZQFG010000083.1:0-11022 GCA_964592515.1 uncultured Chryseobacterium sp.
GTCCAGAATGGTGCGCAGCTTCATGTTGATGGTGTCGCGACTGGTAAGGGTCTCGTCCAGGTCCAGTTCGCCGATGACGTTCCGCAGGGTGGTCTGCGTAAGCTTTTCGATGGCCAGGGGCAGGTTCTCGATCTCGTACATCGCCTTCACGGGGTCCATCACCTGGAAGTAGAGCAGCGCGTTGATCTCCGTCATCACGTTGTCCTTGGTGATCACGTTCTGGCGTGGGAAATCGTACACCGTCTCGCGGAGGTCGATGCGCTCCTTCTTCACGAACTGGACGTACTTATTGCCGTCGGGCAGGTCACGGGTGAACCGGAACACGATCTCGCGGGGCTTATCCAGGAACGGAATGATCAGTTGAAGGCCTGCGTTCAGTGTAGTGCGGTACTTGCCGAGGCGCTCGATCACCATGGCTTCGCTTTGTTGGACGATGCGCACACCCTTCGCGATCATGAAGATCACAAGGAATGCCAATAGAATGAGAACGACAGTTCCGGCTGACATGGGGTTCTGAGTTTGAGGGTTGAGGGCTTATTGTGTTCGTTGATCAGTCTTTGGTGAGTGGCTTCACGATAAGCGTGTTGCTCTCCACACGCACCACTTCCACGAGGTCACCGATGCGCAAAGCGGTGTCGTTCTCGCATTCGGCCCGCCAGTCATCACCGGCAGCGGCCACGCGTCCCAAACGGAGCGCAGGGTCGAATTCCTGGGTCACTTTACCTCGTTGACCCACCAGTGCGTCTATGTTGGTCTTTACATCGGGGCCTTTCCACATTCGCTTCATCAGTATAGGGCGTATGGTGAAAAAGGAGAGGAGCGAGAAGGCACTGAAGGCGACGAGCTGAGCACTGGACCCCAAACCGATCGCAGCGACAAGGCTGGCACCCGCAGCCCCCACACCGAGGCAAAAGAGAAAGAAGCCCGGCACGAAGATCTCTGCGATGAAGAGCAGGATCGCTGCCGCTGCCCACCAATGCCATTGAAAGAAGTCCATCATCATAGTGTGATCTTTTGTTCGCTGCCGAAGATAGAGGCGTGTTCCATTAAGGCACTGGCGCCTCGGATGAACGGCTGCACGTCCGGAACAGCGGTCGCGGAGCCACGCCTGCTGAACGGTCCGCTCGGGGTACTTTCGCCCCATGCTCGGCAAGCTACTGGCCATGCTGCGATCGCCCCAAGGGCGTGATGGGCTGCTCACCTACCTTACGGAAGGCTTGGCGCTGCTCGGCATGGTGCTCACTTACCGCCTGGCCGCCATGGAGAGCAAGGAGGACCTGGACCTCTACGTGATCGCCCGGCGTACCATCTCCTTCCTTTTTCCTGTGATCCTGCTGGGGGCCATGGTGGGCATTACCCGCTTTGCGGCCATGAGCGCTGCCCCGGAAATGGCACGACGATACCTGAAAGGAGCGTTGTCTTATGTGTTGCCGCTGGGACTTGCGCTTTGGGCAGTTACCGCGCTTTTCGCCCGCCCGCTTTCATGGACCATATTCGGTTCGGACGACCAGGCGCCGTTGATGGCACCTATAGGCTTGATGACGCTCGGGATCGCGCTGCACGGTGTGGCCTACGGCTACCTCCGTGGGCGTGGCGCCACTGTGGTTGCGAACGCACTGCAGCTTACGGTGCTCGCCTTGGCTCCCTGTGGGGCTTTCCTGCTGTTCTCCGAAATGGGCGCTGTGCTCTGGTTCACCGGTGCGGCCTGGGCCATCACGGCCCTGCTATCGGTATGGCGCGGCATGTTCGGTGCAACGCCCGGCGGTTCGAGGCGTGAAGGTGCGGAGCTGTTGCGCTATGGCCTTCCGCGAGTGCCAGGGGATGTGGCTCTTGGCGCTTTGCTCACCATTCCGGGATACGTGGCCCTACGCACCCACGGCCTTGACCTGAGCGGCGAGGTGGGCTTCGGTGCAACACTACTGAACATCGCGGCCGCTGTTTTCTCTCCCGTAGCCTTGCTGCTGTTGCCTTCGGCCGCCGCCCAACTGGCCGCTGGTGACCATGCCGGTCTCGCCGAACGTGTACGCCACATGTCGCGGATCATCCTGTTGGCCTCAATTGCGCTCATGGCAGGTTTCGAACTGCTGGCCACGCCCGTGCTGGCCATCTACCTGGGGCCCACGGGCGAACAGTATGTGCCCATGTCGCGGCTCATTTTCCTTGGCGCGCTGCCGTTCGCCTATTTCAATGGCATGCGCAGTGTGCTCGATGCCTACTTCCGCACCCCGCGCAATGGCGTGAACCTCACCAAAGCCTTCCTGCTGCTACTTGTGGGTAGTGTGTTACACCTGCTGGTGCCAACGCCGTGGTATACCATGGGCATCGTGCTGCTGGTCTCGCTGCTATACCTGGGCTGGGCCACGTGGCGCGATGTCCGCTTCGTGACGAGCGAACTGGACCGGCTGGCAGTACAGGGCGATCATGTACTACAACTGGTGGTGGTGATCCCCGACAAAGAGGAAGGGACCATGTACGCCAATGCCAAGAAGGAGGCCGCATCGTTGGCCGCCCACGGCGCACAGGTAACGCTGTTCCATCTGGAGGATCGTTCATCGCCCTGGCGGCTTTGGCGTTCGCGTGCCAAGTTGAAGCGCTTGCTGCAACGCACGCGTCCCGATGTGGTGCACGTGCATTACGGTTCGGTGGCCGGTCTGTTCACCGTACTTGCCAGTGCCGTGCCTGTGGTCGTCACCTTCGTGGGCGATGACCTGGACCGCCGTTCTGTGCCCGGTATTATTCGCCCATGGCTAGGCAAGCTGTTCTCGCAGTTGTCCGCCTTCTTCGCGGCAGGCATCATCTGCCGCGACGAGGCTGTCCGTTCGATGCTCTGGTGGCGCAGTGCCGAGGCCTTTGTGCTGAAGGACGGGCACAACGGCAATGAAGTGGACCTCACATTGGCGCACCTGCGTTCAGTGGCCATGCACAAACCCACCGGGGCATGAAGTTGCTCATGCTCGCTGCGGCCTCATCGGTGCATACCGTTCGCTGGGCGAATGCCTTTGCGGTACGGGGTATTGAAGTGCATCTGGCCAGCCTGCATGCACCGCATACGCTGCTGGACCATCGCGTGAAGGTGCATCGCCTCCCTTACCTGAAAGGCCTGGGGTACGTAGTGAACGGACCTTTGTTGGCCAAGCTGGTGCGCAAGCTGAAGCCTGCTGTAGTGAATGCGCATTACGCCACGGGATACGGAACTCTGGCCCGCTGGTGCGTGCCGGTTCCTGTGGTGCTGAACGTCTGGGGAAGTGACGTTTTCGACTTTCCGGAGAAGAGCCCTTTGCACAAGCGATCGCTGCTTGGCAACCTGTTGAATGCGGCCCATATCGTAAGCACCAGTGAGGCCATGGCGGTGCGAGTAAGGAGCCTATTGCCGAAGCTGCGACCGTTGACCGTGGTTCCGTTCGGCGTGGACACGGACACGTTCATTCCCGGGCCTACCAACGAGCACCGCTCTGGCATGACATTCGGCACCGTGAAGGCATTGGAACAGGTTTATGGGATCGACCTGTTGATCGAGGCCTTTGCCTTGGTGGTGGCACAGCGCCCTTCATTGGACCTCCGGTTGCGTATAGTGGGCGAGGGTTCACAACGATCCGTCCTGCAGCGGTTGGTGGTGAGCAGTGGAGTAGCTGACAAGGTCACCTTTGTGGGTGCCGTACCACATGATCGTGTACCCGATGAGTTGCGAGAACTGGATGTGTTCCTAGCGCTCAGCCGGGCCGAGAGCTTCGGAGTGGCCGTGATCGAGGCCAGTGCGTGCGGCTTGCCCGTTGTGGTGAGCAATGTGGGTGGGTTGCCAGAAGTGGTGCGTCATGGGATCACTGGCCTTGTGGTCCCAGCTTACAATGCCTTCGAGGCTTCGGTCCAGATGCTCCGACTTGCTGATGCTTCGGAACTGAGGGCTCAATTGGGAAGGAACGGCCGCGATATGGTTCGTACGGAGTACGCTTGGCCCGTTTGTGTGGACCGCATGATCAATGTCCTCCAGAATAACGTGAGGTAGAACAGGTACCGATGAAGGTCATCTTTCTCACCCAATACTTCCCGCCTGAGACGGGCGCCCCGCAGAACCGGCTGTTCGCTACGGCGCAGGCCTTGGTGGCGAACGGGGCGGAGGTCACCGTGCTAACCGCCATGCCCAACTACCCCGATATGCGCATCCACGCGGACTACCGGGGCAAGTGGCACACGCGTTCGGAGGAAGGCGGCATGACGGTGCATCGCGTGTGGCTGCTGGTATCGCAAAGCCGAAGCATCTTTTGGCGGCTATGCAACTACTTCTCGTTCGTGTTCACGGCCTTCGTGGTCGGTTTGTTCAAGCTGCGGCGCAGCGATGTCCTGTTCGTGGAGTCTCCGCCCTTGTTCCTGGGCATCACGGCCATGTGGCTGGCGCGCGCCAAAGGAGCACGGCTGGTCTTCAATGTTAGCGACCTCTGGCCGGAGAGCGCCGTGCAACTTGGTATGGTCACCAACAAGGCCATGATCGGCGCCAGCACATGGCTCGAAGAGCGATGCTACCAACGCTCAGCGCTCATCACCGGTCAGACCATGGGCATCGTTGCCGACATCAAGAGGCGCATGCCACACAAGGAAGTGCTGTGGTTGCCCAACGGCGTGGACCTTGACGCCATCGCACAAGCCGAGCAGAGCGGCGATCCCGCCATGGCGCGTGCACATGCAGGCATTGCTCCGGGCGACCTGGTCCTCACGTACGCTGGCATCATTGGCCATGCACAAGGGTTGGAAGTGGTGTTGCAAGCGGCCGTGCTACTGAAGCATAGGAAGGACATCCATTTCCTGCTGATCGGCGATGGACCAGAGAAGGAAATGCTGCAACAGATGAAGAAGGAGCTGGGCGTTGAACAGGTGCGCTTTGTGGACCGCATGCCACGGAAAGACCTGCTTGCGCTGCTGCGCGCAACCGATGCCGTGGTGGTCCCCCTGCGGCGCAACGACCTCTTCAAGGGTGCCATCCCCAGCAAGATCTTCGAGGCATTGGCGCTTTCAAAACCCTTGTTGCTGGGTGTGGAAGGCGAGGCGAAGGACCTCTTCATCGTTGAAGGTGGCGCTGGGCTGGGCTTCATTCCAGAGGACCCGCGTTCGTTGGCGGACCAGGTGCTCGTTCTGGACGGCGATCGTGCCGCTTTGCAGCGCATGGGCGATGCGGGACGGAAATACGTCTTGGAGAAATTCGACCGCAGGAAGATCAGCGTACGGTTGTGGGAGGCACTGGTGCGGATCACCCAACAGCAGGGTTCATGAGCATGTCGACGCTACAAGAGAGTGTGCGAGCTGCATGGCGCGGACTGGTGCTCGCGCATGGTCCGTTGGCCGCTGCGGGCATGGTGGGACTTTCAGTGGCACTATCGCTTTCGGCCAACCTCGTACCACTGTTCCTGGTGCTTTTCCTCGTGGGTATTGTGGTCCGGTACCGATCGGTCATGGGCCTGTCCGCTGGAATGTCGTGGCTTGATCCCTGTCCTTGGATGGTGCTGCTGTTCCTGTGGCATGCAGTGGGGATGGCTTGGACGGACGATGTGGATTTCGGCCTCTTCGACCTGCAGATCAAAGCGCCCTTGTTGGCTGCTGGCATGGTGGCCATGTTGATGCCGATCGAAGCACGCATTGGGCGCGATTCAGTCCTCCTAATGAGCGCGCTGGCCAATGCATTAGCCGTGGTGGTCTGTCTGCTATCGGCGGTGGTCCGCATCGGTATCGGTACCGAGTTCGCCCCGGCACAGGAAGTGTTCAGTGCCCGATTCTCGTACTTCATTCACCCCAGCTATTTCGCCATGTACCTGGCCATTTCGCTGGCCGCCTGGCTGCTCACCGACCTGCACGCCAGGGTGCCGCTTTTGTGGGACCGTGTTATTTCGCTGCTGCTCGTGTTGGGCATTGTGCTTTGCGGGAGTAAAATGGGCTGGATCATGCTGGGGCTGCTGCTACCGGCGGCGCTTGTGCTGCGTTGGCGCGATGCCGTGGTGCGTCGCCATGTGCTGGGCATGATACTCGTTTCAACGCTCGGTCTTGTGGCGTTGTTGGCCGGTAGTTCATACGCCCGTGAACGTGTACAGGAGGCCCTGCATGCGGCCATGAGCGATGATTTGGATGCCAATGCCAGCACCAGCTCGGCCGTTCGCCGGCTCACCTGGTCAGCCGCACAGGAGCTCATCACCGTAGCACCTTTGTCCGGCACCGGCACCGGCGACATCAAGAACGAACTGATGCGCCTTTACCGCGAACGGGGGCAGGAGTGGGCCTTGGAGCATAGGTTGAATGCACACAGCCAATTCCTGCAAACAGCTGCCTGCCTGGGTATTGGTGCGTTGGTGGCACTTGTGTTGATGGTCCTGGCGCCGCTTTTCTCCCGCATCCATCGTCGCGACCCGCTGGTCTGGGTCTTTCTCCTCGGTAGCGCCATCAACTGGAGCGTGGAGAGCATGCTGGAAGTGCAGGCCGGGGTGGTGTACTTCGCGGTGATGGCCCTCTGGATGTTCTGGACCCATGATGAACCCCGAACTTCGTCCACCACACCCAAAGCGCTCCAAGCATCATGAGCACGACCCCGATCCCTTTCAGTCCGCCCCGCATTGATGACCGCACGGTGAAAGCCGTGGAAGAGGCCTTGCGCAGCGGATGGATCACCACGGGCCCGCGCACCAAGGAGTTCGAGCGAAAACTGGCCGACTATTGCGGTGTGGAGCGCGTGATCGCCCTGAACAGCTGGACCAACGCCTGCGAACTGGTGCTGCGTTGGTTCGGTGTTGGCCCCGGCGACGAGGTGATCGTGCCCGCCTACACCTATTGCGCCACGGCCAACATCGTGATGCATGTGGGTGCCAAGCCAGTGCTGGTGGATGTGCTCGACGACTTCACCATGGACCCGGCGCAGCTGTTATTGCGCATGACCGAACGCACCAAGGTGATCATGCCCGTTGATATCGGCGGACTGCCTGCCAGGGTGGAAGAGATCATGGCCATCGCCTCGCAGGCGCGATCGTTCTTCAAGCCGTCAAATGAGGTCCAATCCATGCTCGGCCGTCCGCTGGTGCTCTCAGATGCCGCCCATTCCTTTGGCGCACTCATCGGGGGAAAGGCCGTTGGATCACAAGCCGACATCACTGGCTTCAGCTTCCATGCTGTGAAGAACCTCACCACGGCCGAGGGCGGTGCGTTGGCCTTCAACCTTCCGATGCCTTTCGATCACGAAGAGCTTTACCGCCTTTTCAACACCATGAGCCTGCACGGCCAGAGCAAGGACGCGCTGGCCAAGACACAGCCCGGAGCGTGGCGTTATGATGTGGCCTTTCCTGGGTGGAAGTGCAACATGACCGACCTGCAGGCCGCCATCGGACTGGTGGAACTGGACCGGTACGATAACGATACGTTGGTGCGCCGCCGTGCCATCTGTTATCGCTACAACGAGGCGTTTGCCAAGGACCCTCGCTTTATTATTCCGACCTTCCACGATGGTTGGCGAACGGCCAGCTACCACCTGTATATGTTGCGCGTTTCCGGGGCAACGGAGGAACAGCGCGACTCCATCATCACGGCCATCGCACAGCATGGGGTCAGCGTGAACGTGCATTTCATCCCCCTGCCCATGCTGAGCTTTTACATGGGACAGGGATATGCCATGCGCGACTACCCGAACACCTATCTGCATTACAGTAACGAGATCAGTTTGCCGGTGTACTACGACCTCACCGATGCGCAGGTGGACCGTGTGATCAATGTGGTGAAGGCCGCTGTGGAAGAGGTGATGAGCGCCTGATGAAACGGCTGTTCGACATCGCGTCCTCGTTGCTTGCATTGGGCCTGTTGTCACCTTTGTTGCTGGTGATGGCCGCAACGGTGGCGATCACCTCACCGGGTGGCGCGTTCTTCAGGCAGGTACGCGTGGGGCGTAATGGAAGACCGTTCGAACTGCTGAAGTTCCGCAGCATGCGCCCCGGCAGCGAGGCCCGAGGACAGATCACCGTGGGCGAGCGCGATCCACGGATCACCGGTATAGGCCACTTCCTGCGCCGCACCAAAATGGATGAACTTCCACAGCTCATCAACATCCTGAAAGGCGACATGAGCGTGGTGGGTCCACGTCCCGAAGTACCGAAGTATGTGGCCCTGTACACACCAGAACAGCGCACAGTGCTCTCCGTTCGCCCGGGTCTTTCGAGCCTGGCCAGCATCGCTTACATCAACGAGAACGAGGTATTGGGGCGCAGTGCCGATCCCGAGCGCACCTACGTGGAAGAGGTGATGCCCGCGAAGCTGGCGTTGGACCTGAAGTACGTGCGCGAACAGAGCTTATGGCTCGACCTGTCCATCATTGCACGCACAGCGTTGCGACTGTTCGGCCGATGACGACCGGTTTACCTGCCGGTGCTCGGTCCGCAGCATGGATCGGGGCCATCATCCTCGCGATCACCGCGTTCTTCTCGGCGGGCGTGCATCATGCGGATGAACACTATCAGGTCCTTGAATTCGCGGGATGGAAGCTCGGTATAACACCGGCACACGAACTGCCCTGGGAATTCGGCGAGCGGATGCGACCTGCCTTGCAACCAACTATCGTGGTGGCCGTTCATCGTTCGCTTGCCTTGCTCGGCGAACCGGACCCGTTCACCGTTGCCTTGATCTTACGCCTGCTCACCGCCGCTCTGACATTCACTGCAGCGGTGCTCCTGTTAAAGGGCAGGCTACGTATCGACCCGGTACTGCAGCGTGAAAATTGGCTGCGCCTGTACCTCTTCCTGGCCTTCTTTCTCTGGTTCAGCGTTTATTGCGGTGTCCGGTTCTCATCCGAGGGGCTATCGGGAGCGCTATTTGCCATCGGCTTTGCATGCGTTGTCTATTCTCTCGGATCAAGCTCACGCCTTGTCCTGCTTGGTTCCGGGCTGGTGCTTGGTCTTGCTGTCGTTGTACGTTTCCAAGTGGGAATGATGGTCGTAGGACTGTTGATCTGGAGTGTGCTTATTAAGCAACAGCGATGGGACCGATCAGCAGCGCTTTTGCTCGGCATCGTGCTCAGCCTTGGTGCTGGATCCCTCCTGGACAGATGGTTCTACGGCGAATGGGTGTTCACCATCTGGAACTACGTTGACCTCAATATCATACAGGGAAAGGCCGATTCATTCGGTACCGAGCCTTGGTGGTACTACTTCACCTCCCTCGTCGAACGCGCATTGCCGCCCTTCAGCCTGTTGTTCCTTATCGGGCCGATGATCCTGTTCGTCCTTGGCCGCCGTGATGCCCTCACGTGGGCCGTGGTCCCATTCCTGTTGGCGCATCTGCTCGTCGGCCACAAGGAACTGCGCTTCCTGTTCCCGGTAATTCCCTTGCTTCCCGCGCTGGTTGTGGGTGGCCTTTCCAAAGCGGAAGAGCGTGGATGGCTACGTTGGATGAGCGATCGGGCTGGTCGTTCGTTCCGAACGTTTTTCCTGGTGGTGCATGTGCCGCTCTTGCTCGTGATCATGTTCAAACCCGCACAGGATGATATCGGCTTCTACCGAGAGTTGTACCGAACTGCGCGTCCAGGCGACCTTATAGTCCATGATAACGATGATCCGTTCAGGCAGGGCCTTCCCGTTTGGTACATACGGCCACGAGGAGTCCGTGTAGGATCTGTTCATAGCACGGGTCCAAGCACTTATGGGCGCCTGTTATTCGTGTCGCGTTCGCGTGATCAGGCATTTCCTTCGGGCATGCGGACGGAATTACTCTACAGCGCTTTCCCGGACTGGCTGCTGCGTATGAACGTGGGAGGGTGGGCCGATCGCACTGCGGTATGGCGTATTTGGGAGGTCAACAGCTACAACCCATCATCGGCCATTGATGCGGATGTTCCCACCGATCACCAGCACCCTTAGTAGAAGGATACACCTTTCCACCTGCAAACGACCGATCGTCACCATTCAGTTGGTCCGACATTGAAGGTCAAACATCGACACTGCCGAGCAGGTCCCGCAACTCCCCGAGCTCTGCTGCACGTTCATCATCGCCCTGCTTCTGATAGCTGTTGGCCAGGTTGTTCAGTTGCCTGCGGATGATATCACGGTTCGTGCATGGAGAATAGAACGAAGGCCGCGGCTCGATCTTCAGCTTCTCCAGGAACTCATTGATCTCGTTGCGCCCAAGGATATCACCCTGACTGAACGCATTGATGTAGAACAGCACGTTCTCATCAGCGTGTTGCGCGCTGTCAACTCCGCCCATGCTATCCTCGTCCAGATAGGCCAGCACAAAGTGGTTCGGCAGGTTCACACCTTTCAGCGGAAGGCCCAGGTCCTCAGCGAGCACTTGATAGATGATGGCCAGCGACAACGGATTGCCCGTGCGACTATCGAGCACATCGTTGATGTAGCTGTTCTGTGGGGCGTGGTAGTTGCGCTTGTTGCCCTTGAACCCGTGTACCTGAAAGAAGATGTGGTTGAACACACGCACCTTCTCGAAGGCGGTCAGGTGGTCGTTCAGTTCAAGCCAGATGTCCTGGCGTATTGTGGCGAGCCGGGCCTTTACCTTCTGTTCGTCCAGATCGGGATAGCGATACCGGCTCACGATCAGCGCGCCTTCCAACAGGTCATCACAACCCTTATCGCGCCAAGCGATCAAGCGGTCCCTGACACCAGCAAGATGGATGGTCTGAAGGATGTCCTCGATGCGGTTCCGGAACAGGTCGCCCAGGTCATCGAGCTCCCATGCACGTTCAAGCACCGGAACGACCGGCCCGCCTAGGGAAACGATACGCTCGCGCACCTGGAGATAAACGCCCTCATCGGGGTCGTCGATCAGGGTGATCAAGGCGCGGATCTCGGTATCGCTCATGGATAGCGGGTGCATGCTTCAGTGCATGTACGGAAGCGAAAGTATCGGCACGGTCGCGTCCGGTCGACCCTGGTTTCCGCCATGTTTCCACACACATCCTGTTGATGGGCCGTCACCCGGGGTTAGTGAACAATAGGCTGTTGAGGAGTGCCATGCGAAGGCCATAGGTCCGAACTTCGCACCGCTGACATGAAGCTG
>CAZQFG010000084.1:0-10994 GCA_964592515.1 uncultured Chryseobacterium sp.
GGCGACAAGGTGAAAGGCAAAGTGATGGTGATCACCGACTACGGCGCGTTCGTGGAGGTTGCCGCCGGCGTGGAAGGCCTGCTGCACGTGAGCGAAATGAGCTGGAGCCAGCACCTGCGCAGCCCGAAGGACTTCCTGAAGGAAGGCCAGGAGATCGAGTGCGTGATCCTGAACATCGACCGCGAAGAGCGCAAGATGAGCCTCGGCATGAAGCAGCTGAGCACCGATCCCTGGGCCGATATCGAGTTCAAGTACCCTGTGCGCAGCAAGCACTCCGCCAAGGTTCGCAACTTCACCCACTTCGGCATCTTCGCCGAGCTGGAGGAGGGCGTGGATGGTCTCATCCACATCAGCGACCTCAGCTGGACCAAGCGCATCAAGCATCCCAGCGAGTTCTGCGCCATCGGTGACGACATCGAGGTGATGGTACTGGAAGTGGACAAGGAGAACCGCCGCCTGAGCCTCGGCCACAAGCAAGTGGAAGAGAACCCTTGGGAGGTGTTCGCCACGGTGTTCACCCCGGGCAGCGTGCACGAGGGAACGATCACCGGCCGCGCCGGTCAGAACTTCGTGGTAAGCCTGCCCTACGGTGTTGAAGGCACCGTTACCGCCAAGGGCCTGAAGAAGGCCGACGGTTCCAAGGCCGAGCTCGAAGAGAAGCTTCCGTTCATGGTGCTGGAGTTCAACGGCGATGCCCGTCGCATCGTGCTGAGCCACACCCGCACCTTTGAGGAGGGCGAAGAGCCCATCGAGGCAGCTCCCGCCAAGCGCGGTGCACGCAAAGAGGGCGGTGCCCCCGGTGCTGCGTCCGCTTCGGTGAAGAGCGTGAACGAGAAAGTGGAGAAGAGCACCTTGGGCGACCTGAGCGTGCTGAGCGACCTGAAGAGCGCCATGGAGAACAAGGAGCGCGCTACCAAAGGCAAGAAGAACGAAGAGGAGGGCGCCGAGTAAGCGTCATTCCCGTACAAAGCAAGAAGCCCGGTCCCTGCCTTTTCGGCGGAGGACCGGGCTTCGGCTTTGGTGGGGTTGGAAGCCATCTCAAAATGATCCTTCGGGCTACGCCGGGGTCTTTCCCGGGCATCCGTCGTTGCTCAACCCTTACAGAGCGTCCAGCTATGTGCGGGCGTCATTCCGGGCTTGACCCGGAACGCGCATATGCTACCGCAAAATCCCGCCGGCTCGCTTCCGAAAACTAGTTTGAGATGGCTTCTAGTGTCAGGCCAGAAGCTCTTCCACGTTACGGCCGATCATGATGGAAAGGCGTTCCATGGGCAGGTCGTTCACATCCTTGCCGAAGGGATCCTCGATCTCCTCGGCGATCAGTTCCAGGCTGGCAAGCACGTAGAAGATGAACATCACCACAGGGATGGCGATGTAGCCCAGCGTGAACACGAAGCCCATGGGCAGCGTGACCACGTAGATGACGATGAACTTCTTGATGAAGCTGCTGTAGGAATAGGGGATGGGTGTGTTCTTGATGCGTTCGCACGCCCCGCAGATGTCCATGAGCTGCACCAGCTCACCGTTCAGCGCAAGCAGTTGTTCGTGGTTGATGCGGCCATCGCGGTGCAGGCGCATCACGCGTTGGTGGATGAGCAGGGATACCTGTGCCGGCACATGTTTGCTCCGGTCGAAATCCGGGATCTCCGGATGGGGCGTGGTATCCAGTTCCAACCGGGTCTTCTCCATTTGCAGGTGCTGTTTCAGCTCCAACGAGAAGATGCCGATCACCCGTGCGAAGAAGCTCCGGGTGGGGGCGTCATCAGGCATATAGGCCCCGATCTTGATCGCCAGGTTGCGGCTCACGTTCACCAGTTGTCCCCAGAGCTTTCGGCCTTCCCACCAACGGTCGTAGGCCGTATTGGTGCGGAACACCAACAGCATGCTGATCGCGAAGCCAAGCAGGCTGTGCATCACGGGCAGGTTGCTCACCAGGCTGTTCTTGCTCAGCTTCATGTAATTCACCTCCACATAGCCCACCGCGGCAGTATATAGGCCCAACAAGGCCAGCCACGGCCACAACTTGCGAAAGGTGTCCGACTTGTGGATGGCCAGTGCCTTGAACCAGTTCGAGGGGTCGTAAGTGGTCATGCGCAGTTGGCCTTATTCGTAGTGTTTGCGCACCATGCGCTCGAACATCCTTCCGGGGAGCACTTTCTTCAACAGCACGCTCAATTTCTGCACACCCTGCGCCACGCGGTACACGGTGCCTGGTCGCGGGTCGGCAATGATCTTGGCGATCACGCGCGCCAGTTCGTCCGGGTCGCGGCTGTAGTGCATGCTGCCTCCCAATATTTCCATGGCCTTCTCGTAGCCCGGTCGGTGGGCCTCGCTGATCACTTCCGGACGCAGCCGTGAACCCGCGATGTTCGTATTGAACTCGCCGGGCTGCACCGAAACCACTTTGATGCCGAAGCGGTCCACTTCGGTGCTGAGTGCTTCGCTGTAACGGTCCAGGGCGGCCTTGCTGGCGCTGTAGAAGCTGCGGTAGGGCAGTCCGAAGTTGGCCGCGATGCTGCTGATGTTAATGATGAGGCCGCGCTGCTGGGCACGCATATGGGGAAGCACGGCCCGACAAACGCGGTGCGGGCCTAGTACATTGGTGTCCATCAGTTGCTGGGCGAGGGCAGGGGTGATGTCCTCTGCGGCTCCTTGAATGCCGAGCCCGGCATTGTTCACCACCACATCGATCCGCCCTTCGCGCGCCACTACTTCGGCCACGGCCGCTGCAACGCTGGCCTCACTGGTCACGTCCATGGTGATCAACCAGTGCGAGCCGTGCGTTTCAACGCCTTGCGTACGTCGGCTGGTACCATAGACCTTGTGGCCCATGGCCGACAAGCGTTCACAAATGCTCTTTCCCAATCCGCTGGACCCACCGGTCACCAGCACTACACGCACATAGTCCGCCATGGGGGCAAGGTACTCAGCCCAGCGGCGTGCCGTTATCACGCCTGGTGAACGGCATTGAACAGTGGGGACAGGAAAAAATGGGCAAAAAAAGTGGGGCAAGCGACCCGTATCGCACCGCTACAACCGCCTACCCTTGCTTCCTTCCGGACCTGGGGGGTTCAGCGGGAGCTGGTCGTACAGGACTTGCCCCGTCACAAAGGTAAATGATCCTGTGTTCGCTTCGGTCCAGCTTGCCATTCCCCGGCGTAATCTTGCAGCATGGACCTGTCCATCGTCGTTCCGTTGCTCAACGAGCATGAATCATTGCCGATCCTGGTGGAGCGGTTGCACAAGGTCATTGGTGAAATGGGGCTGGCCTATGAGGTCATTCTCGTGGATGATGGCAGTACAGATGGTTCCTGGCCGGTGATCCGTGGCCTTTCAGAAGCGGATGCCCGCGTGAAAGGGATCCGTTTCGGTCGTAACTATGGTAAGAGCCCCGCGCTGAATGAAGGCTTCCGCGCCGCCCTAGGCCGCGTGGTTATCACCATGGATGCTGACCTTCAGGACGATCCGGACGAGATCCCCGCGCTCTACAAGATGATCGTGAACGATGGGTTCGATCTGGTGAGCGGTTGGAAGAAGAAGCGCTACGACCCCCTGACCAAGACGTTGCCCACCAAGTTGTTCAATTGGACCACCCGGCGGGTGAGCGGCGTGATGCTGCACGATTTCAACTGTGGCCTCAAAGCCTACCGGGGCGAGGTGGTGAAGAGCATCGAGGTGTTCGGTGAGATGCACCGGTACATCCCGTTCATAGCCAAGAAGGAGGGTTTCCGGAAGATCGGCGAAAAGGTGGTGAAGCACCATCCGCGCCAATACGGTCACACCAAGTTCGGGTTCGACCGCTTCATCAACGGATTCCTGGACCTGCTCACCATCACCTTCGTTTTCCGCTTTGGCCGCAAGCCCATGCACTTCTTCGGGGCCGTGGGCACCTTCATGTTCGTGGTCGGCTTCCTTTCTGCCGCGTGGGTGGTGGGGGAAAAGCTCTGGCACTTGTACGTGCTGCATCAATTGGCGCCCAAGGTCTCCGATCAAGGACTGTTCTTTGTGGCCCTTACGGCCATGGTCATCGGGGTTCAGTTGTTCACCATGGGCTTCGTGGCCGAACTGGTCAGCCGGAGCGCACCCGAGCGCAACCACTACCGTGTGAAGGAGCGCCTCGGTGTTTGATCCTTAAGGTCCTCTGAACGGGCCGCTATGTCGCAACGCACGGCGCATATCCTCCTGGCGGTCCTGCTGACACTGGCCTTGGGGCGCTATGTGTTGGTGAGCCGGTACGTGCATCCCTTTGCCGATGACTGGAGCTACACTGTTGCCGGTATGGAGAGCCCGCTCTTCCAGCGCTTGGTACAGGAACACAGGTCTTGGAACGGCCGCTGGTTCTCGAACATCCTCGTGCTGAACAACCCCATGGTACTTGGGCTGGACCAGGGCCTGTTCATCTATCGTTTGGTGCCGGTATTCCTTATGGCACTGACCTTTATGGGTGTGCTACTGCTCTGGCGTGAGCTGTTCCTGACGTCCGCTGCAAGGGCACAGGGCATCGTGGCCGCAGCTTTGTTCCTGGTGCTTTACATTCAGTTGATGCCCGATCTGTCGGAGGGTATTTATTGGTACACCGGCGCTGTGTCGTACCAATTGCCGACAGCGCTTCTGTTCCTGCTGTTGGCCTCGTGGTCACGGTATGTTCGGGAAAACAGAGTGGCCGTTAGGCGTTGGTTGCTGCTGGCGAACGCTCTTCTCACAGCGGTCATTGCCGGATGTAGCGAGACCCACATGGTACTTACGGTTCTGCTTTACGTTGGCCTGCTGGCCTGGAAGTGGCGTTCCAGCATGGAGGTCCGCAACGTGCTGTGGATCTTTTTCCTGTTGGCCGTGGGGCTCGGACTGTTCATGTACCTGGCGCCGGGTAATGCGGTACGTGCGGCCAATTTCCCCGAGCGTGGCCGTCCGTTGCACACCCTGCTGTATGCCACGTTGCACACCGGTCGCTTCTTGCTCACGTGGTCGTTGTCGCCTGCATTGCTGGCCGCATCGTTGGTCTGGTTGTTCTTTGTGCGTCGCTCGGGGATCACTGTGGGTAAGGGCATTTCACCGGTGATGGTCCTGTTGGCTACCGGCTCGGTCATTTTCCTCCTGATGGCGCTGCCGTTCTGGGCCACCGGAATATTGGGCCAGCACCGCACCGTGAATGTGGCCTGTTCGCTCTTCCTGCCAGGATGGTTCCTTTTTCTCGCTACCGTGGCGCCGCATCCCTACTTGGACCGGGTGGTGGCCTTTGTAACTGCCACGGCAAGGCAGCGCTTGGTATGGGCCGTATTGTTCGCTGCGGTTTTCTTCACGGGCAACGGATACCGTGCAGGTGCCGATCTGGTGGACGGTCGACTGGCACACTACGACCAAGGTGTGCGCATGAGGTATGAAGCGATACAAGCAGCGGTCGCGTCCGGGGAAAAGGAGCTTCATCTGGAGGCCATCGATCCCATGCCCCGCAGCCTCAGGATTCTCGATGCCGGACCCAACCCCGGACATTGGGGCAACAGCCAGATGGTCCGCTATTTCGGAGGGGGCGACCTCCAACTGATGGTCGAGGCTGATCGTGCTATTGGCCCGTCGCCGCGACCGCACTGATCACAGGCTCATTCACTTCCGGTGTAAAGAGCTCGTTGCCGAGGCGCAGGTCCAGACCATAGACGTCGTCCCTGAAGTTCAACCGACCATCCTGCTCCACCCAGGCCGTGAAGTAACCGATGGTGACAGGGCGTTTCTCCTTCAGTTTCACGAAGGTCTCCTTGCCATCGAACATGGCCTTGTGGATCTTCGCGGTGGTCCACGTGCTGTCGTTACGCAGCAGGTATTCCGCCAGTTCCTTGGGCTTGCTTACGCGGATGCACCCATGGCTGAACGCACGCTGTTCACGCGCGAAGAAGCTCTTCGACGGCGTGTCGTGCAGGTAAATGCTGTAGCTGTTCGGGAACAGGAACTTCACACGTCCCAAGGCGTTGCTGGCACCCGGTTTCTGGCGGATGATGGGGTTCCTTGCGCTGCCGCCGATCTTTTCCATGCCCTTTTTGCCCAGGTAATTCGGGTCCTTGGCCATGGCCGGTAGGATCTCGTTCTGCACAATGCTCGTCGGCACTGTCCACGTAGGGCTGAACACAATGGTGGAAAGTGTATCGCTGAAGATCACCGTGCGCGTGGCCGTTGCACCCACTACCACGTCCATGCTCAGCACTTCCGAACCGCCTTCGAACACGTGCAGCCTGAATTCGGGGATGTTCACGAGCAGCAGGTCGGGCGCCACCACATCGGGTACCCAGCGCAATCGTTCCATGTTCACCAGCAGGGTGCGCAAACGCTGTTGGGGCGTGGTGTTGATCGCTTTCAGGAAACCCTGACCGATCACAGCGTCGGGGTGCAGACCGTGCCTGATCTGGAACCGTTTCACTGCCGCCACCAAAGTGGTGTCGTAGCGATCTGCTTGTGGGGCAACACTGCTCACACTGTCCAGATCGCCGAGCAGCTGCAGGCGTCTGCGGAGCTCCGGTATGATCGCATGGGTGTTTCCCGGCTCCAACTTGCGCAGTTCGCCGAGCGAAAGATCCGACCATGCCGTGTCCTGCGCCAACTGATGGTAGCGTTCAAGGTGTGCTTTCAAGCGGGCGTACTGCGGGTGCAGGGGCTCCAGGGGTGAAAGGTCGATGCTGCCGGCCACCAACGAGTCCAACAGTCGCGAATAGTCCTTCTTGCGCCGCGGAATGAACCAATCCAGGTCGCGAGGGTCCATACTGGCCAGACCGCTATATTTCTTCGCCGCATAGTGGAAGAACTGCGCGGTGAGGTTGAGTTCCAACTGTAGGCGGCAGCTATCGCATTTTGCTTCACTACCGATCATCTGCTGCGAACCACTGATCAGGTCGCTCAGCCTGTCGCGCAGGTAGGCCACTTCTCGGAAGGCCGTATCGGCACTGCTGAACAAGGCTAGAAAGCCGGAGGCGGACTGGGAAAGCGAATCGTTCACGAACCAGGCATATTGCTGGTCGCGGCGCTGGTAGAACGCCACTATCTCGGCGGAATCGGCCTTGAACTCGGGGTGCTGATCGAGGAACCTCGCAAGGTCATCCATGTGCAGTTTGCGTACCGTATACGCCTGCTCTGACTCGAACACGGCATTGAGCTCCTGCACGGCATTCGTGTTGGTTGCAGGGGCCGGTGCCGGTGAAGAGCAGGCCGTGAACAGCACGACGGCGAAAAGACTGAAATAGATGGACGACTTGACCATGGGGCGGCAAAGGAACAACAAGCGGGCCGCGAAGCGGTCAACGCCCGTGCACGTACAGCAGCCCGCCGTCAGCCAGCAGGTCGATCAGGCGTGGCATCAGCTCGCGCTCCACCGCCGGGCATCCCCAACTCCGTCCGAGGCGTCCGTGTTGGGCAATGAAGGCAGGGCTCACGTAATCGGCGCCGTGGATGATCACCTCGCGGGCCAAGGCCTGGTCGTTAAGTCCCTTGTCCAGTCCGTGCAGCAGGAGCGCAGGTCCATGCTTCGGGCTCACGATCTCGGTACCTACACGATAGAGGCCTTTGCTGGTCTGGTGCGAACCTTCGCGATTGCTGAAGGAAGTGCAATTCAGGTCACCCGAGCCTTGTCCATGGGCCACGTAGGTCCGCAATAACAGCACCTTGCTGTCCAGGTCGATCACGTACAGCCGCTTTGCCGTGCTGGGTTGGGTCATGTCCGCAATGGCCAGGATCCGCGACCGTTGGCCATGGCGTTCCGCACTGCGGATGCCAGCGGCAAAGACCGGTTCCGCGAGGTGGCCCTGAAGGCCGATCTCGGCATACAGGGCATTGCTGTTCAGTCCGGTAGTGGCATCCGAAGAACGCTCAGCAGACATTGTTCCGGTGCGCGCAACAGGGTGTTCCCCGCCGATCAGCCAGGAAAAAAGGAATATCAAGAGCAGTGGTGCGTTCACCATTGTTCCAAGCAGGTTTTACCGGTGCCCTTCCTTATGCGAGGTTCCAGTTCGCAGAAGGACATCGGGGTCGTGAAATTAACACACGTTGCCATCATTTAGTTATACGTCGATGGGCGGTGGCATGTTATCGGTAAGTGGCCATTTTATACCGTTGAAAGATGATCGGTATCATTGTTGCCTGCCACACCGCAGATCATATGACGATGAACACGATACGCCTATTCGTCCTGCTCTTCGGATCCTTGCTGATGGTGTCCTGTGCCAAACAGGAAAGCGATGACCTTCCGGTGGAGACGCCCATTTACCAAGACTACAAGGTGCTGTTCGATAAGCCTGAGAACCGGACGCGGGCCTATGCGACCTTCCGCAAGAACAGCAGCCTGGGTGTGCGCCTGCAGCTGACCGGAGGTTCGTCGGTCACCTTCAATGGGAATAGCTACACCACCTACACCGAGCTGGATAACTATTTCTACCGCTGGGCCGCAGATGGTATGGTGGATGTGGCGTTCCGCTACACCAAGGAAGGCGTCGGCCAGTTCATGAACACCATTGCACGCGCCGATACGAACGATATTGATGTTCCACCCGGCGTGGTGATCTCACGTGTGAACGGCGCACAGGTCTACTGGTGGGGCATCGGCCTGGAGCCGGGGGAAACGGTCTCCGCGAAGCTGAAGCAGGGGAATACCACCACCTCGTCGGTCACGGTGACGACCTCCGGCGCGGAGAGCATCCAATTGCCCCCTTCGCTGATGACCAACCTCGCTGCCGGCACCGCCGACCTCTACCTGACCCGTACGCGCACGCTGGGCCTGCAGCAGGCCGATGGCGGTGCCGGTGGACGCCGGATCGTGGAGGTGGAGGCGCGTGGGACGGTGACGCTAGAGTAGGGTCACCCCGCGAGCACTGCCTTGGCGTAGTTCGCCCAGATGACCATTGACCGTATGACCGGCTTTAAGTAGGAAGCAGCATAGGTCCATAGGCTGCTCGCGGGAAGAACAATGTGACTACTTACTGGTCCAGGGAGCCTGTAACGGCGGGCGATTTATGATGGATCAGACGCCATCATCCTCCACGCGAGCGGTTTCCAACGGCTTGGGCGATCGGAAGAACTCCACCGGAGCTACGAACATGATCATCAGTGCCGGTATCGCGATCGCCAACGATACGATCAGGATGATGAGACCGATCACTGTAGCCAGCGCGGAAGATCCGAACGGTATCAGCAGGGGTGGGGCAAGGACAGCAACGACCAGGAAATAGAACGTGTTGTAGATCGACCGCAGCCCGATGGCAAGAACAATGACGGTCAGGTACAATAAGCCACGCTCCCTGATCGACCCCAAGGATGACGCCTTCGCCTGCCGCTCGATCACCCACAGTGCTATAGGGTATACAGCGTAGTGAATCACTGTATTGGAGAACAAATTGAACCACTCCATCAGTTGATATCTCTTCTCCGATGCAGCAAAATCGACATCCAGTTCCTGCAGGGTGTTGAACGGTGTAGCATAGAAGATCAAGTGCAGAATGAACAACAGCATCCATCCGAACAGGAAGTGTTGGGCAGCTTGCTTGGGAAAACTGGATATCCATATGCGGAAACTCGCCTTGCTCCGCAGGAGGTCAGGCTGATATAGGAGGCAGGTTGCGAACAATGCGATCACCACGATGCCGAAAGCCCGAGTGGTTTCATTGTAATCCATTTGAGTCGCATTCCATAGGTAACTGGAGAGGTCAACATCGTATTCTGGATAAGGGATATGCTCAAGGTTCCATGCGACAATTGCGACCAGCACATGGGAAACCATCCCGACAATCAAGGATACAAGGGTCAGGTATACCCCCGTGTCCAGTAAGTGTCGAGGGAAGCCCCGATACAGCGAATGCATGCGAGACAACGTGACTGCGATCGCGTCCATCATATGGTGAAAGTAACGGAAGGACGAGAAGTTCACCCCGCCAGCACGGCCTTGGCGTAGTTCGCCCAGCTCATCGTTCGAGTGGCCTCCACCACGTTCTCACGCGGGATGGGCTTGTCGATGCTCGCGTTCATCACGCGCACCATGGCGGCGATGTCCTTCGGGGTGGCGAGGTAGCCGTTGAAGCCATCGGTGATGGTCTCGGGAAAGTGTCCCACACGTGTGGCCACCGCGGGCAGCTTGAAGTTGTAGCTGAGGCTTTCCACGCCGCTGGGGGTGGCCGTCTCGTAGAAGAGCACGATGGTATCGGCCGCTTGGAAGTAGGGGGGCACCTCCTCGTTCGGTATGAAGCGGTCCACGACCAGTGTTCTGTCCTTCAGCCCCAGTTGCTCGATCATGGCCAGCGGATCGTAGTCGCGTTCGTCGTCAGCCTTCTTCAGGAAAAGCTTCTTCACCGTGCCGAAGACCGCGTTCTTCAGCTTGGTGCTGAGCTTGCTTTGGTCCACCGTCTGCCAGAAGCGCTCGCCCACGATCATCAGGCTCACATCGTCGCGCTGCTTGGCCAATTCCGCGAAGGCCTCGATGCAGTAGTGCAGCCCCTTGTACTTGCGGATGAAGCCGAAGAAGAGGAACACGTGCTTCCGCAAGCCGTGCTGTGCCTTCCACGCTTCCTTGTCGAACGCCGGGTCGGGCTTGAAGAGGGAGTAGATGGGGTGGTAGAGCTTGATGATGTTCCTCTTGAACTCCGCAGGTGCTGCGAACTTTCCCGGCCATGGGCGCCAAGGTGACATCCGCTTCCCGTCAAGAGTCACTTCGAACTCCTTCTCCGGCATCAGCGCCTTCAATTCCTCGGACGTCTTGTACGCGTGTACGATGAAGCTGTGCCCGTGCCGCAGGGCCATGCGCGTGAGCCGAGCGTCCAACGAGCTCTGTTCTTTCGCCGCTACGAAGTGCAGGTCGAAGATGATCTCGGTCTGCTTGCAATGCTTGCGCAGGTATTTCGCGATGGTGTTCAGCGGGATGCCCTGTGTGGGGTTGTACCACTGGAGGATCACCTTGTCCGGCTTCAGTTCGGCGATGGCCTTCGCGGTGGCCCACCACGTGCGCGGGTCGTTCCAGTTGGTGAGGTAGTGGA
>CAZQFG010000085.1:0-10929 GCA_964592515.1 uncultured Chryseobacterium sp.
TGGCGTGGCGCGCTTCGATCTTCTCGTTGGTTGCACCGGGTGCCGCGATGCCGCTGAGGTCGCCCTTTACGTCCATGAGCAACGAGGGCACACCTTTCAGCGAGAGCTGTTCGGCCAGGATCTGCAGGGTCTTGGTCTTGCCGCTTCCGGTGGCGCCGCAGATGAGGCCATGGCGGTTCATGGTGCGCAGTGGCACGCGTACCTGGCAGCCCGCAGGCACTTCGCCGTTGTATAGCGCCCCGCCCAGAAGGATGCTGTCGCCCTTGAAGGTATTGCCAGCGGAGATGGCGGTCTGGAAGTCGGTGATGGAGCTCATGATGGTGGCTTCAAAAGTAGAGCGCGCGTTGGTTGAAAGAGGGTGAAATGCAAGAACCACGTATGCACACGGATGGACACGGATAACTCAGGGCGATAGGCATTCAAGATCCGTTTGGATCCCTGGTCCAATGATGCGCCGAATGGCGCCCCCAGAACGAAGAAGGGGCCGCAAAGCCCCTTCCAACGTGGTCGATCGTTGAGACTTACTTGAAGAGCTTACCGAGCATGCCCTTTGCCATATCGGCAATGTCGCCGCCGCCACCGAGGTTTCCGAGCAGGCCCTGGAGCGCACCGGCATTGCCGCCGATCTTGTCGCTGAGCAGGTTGGTAAGCACCGGCATCACCAGGTCCTTCACGCTGTTGGCCTTGGCGGCATCGAGGCCCACCTGGCCGGTAAGCTTGCCCAGGTAGTTCTGGCCCAGTTGGCCCAGCAGGTCGTTGGCGCCTGCGGTGTTGCTGTCCTTGGAGAAAAGGTTGAGCACGGTGCTCATGTCGATGCCCTTGCCGCCGAGCAGCTCGGTAACAGTGGTAGAGGCCGCGTTGAGGGCACCATCGGTCTTGGAGGCGTCGAGGCCCACCTTGTTCATCAGGTCGGCGCCGACCTTGTCTTTCAGGATGGGAAGCAGATCGTTCAGCATGTTGTTCGTGTTGGGTGGTGAAGGTAAGCGCTGGTGTCGCGAACAAGCATGGCCATGGGATGTTCCTGGAGCGATGCGCATCTTCAACGTGAGCTACAACGACCCCAAGGTGGAGCGAGCGGTGAACGGCATCTGCGGCGAGGCTTATGGCTTTTGGACGTCCATCCGCATGGGTGGTACCGGGTCGCAGCGCTACGAGTTGATCGATGGGCCCGTCGAACTGTTGGAACAGGTGGACCGCATGGAGGACCGGCGCTTCTCATCGGTGGAACTGCGTCAGAGCGGATTGCTGTTCCGCTTTCGCAACAGGCTGGAAGCACTTGCCGCTCCGCTGGCCTGGAGCACCATCGCTGAGGTGAAGCTCAGCCCGGTGGGTACCACTACTTCCGTGGATCTGCATGTTCGCACCAAACAAGGCGCATACTTGCATTTCCGCATGGCCCGTGAACAGCATGCGGCACTTGACCGGTTGCTGCGGAAAGGACTGCCTGCGCACGTTCCCTATGGGTGAGCAGGCGCGCCAGGCCGTCCACAGGGCCTAGCTGAACGAGATGCGATCGATGGCGAAACGCCCGCTGCCGGTGAACAGGAGCGTAATGAAGGCGAAGAGGTAGACCATGGCCAGTTCCTTCTCAGAGAAGGAGGCATCACCCTTTACCATGAACACGATGACGGCCATACCGATGATGAGCGGGATCAGCGCGGCGCGTGTCCACAGACCCAGGATCACCAGTGCCGAACACACCACTTCGGCGAACACAATGAGCGCAAGGGAGAAAGCACCGCCCAGTCCGAAAGGGTCCGCGAATCCGTCCATGCGTTCGCCGAAGGACATCAGTTTGGGCCAGCCGTGCTGCCACAGCATGGTGCCGCCCGCAGAGACCCGCAGGACCAGGTAGCCGAATTCCTCCGACAGGGGTTCACTATTAAGCAGCATGGTGGTGTGGCTGGGATACGGGGCGAAAGTAGCGGCATGGTCCGAGGCCCTTCGGGGGGAGGTCGCACCGACTTTTCCACCGCCCCTTGGGAACATGTTGCGGCCCGATCACGTAAGAACGGCGCCATGAAGAAAAGCCTGATCCTCGCCGCCGTGCTCAGCACCCCTTCCCTTTTCGCCCAGACCGGGGAAGCGGACAATGGGATGCTCGCCGGACTTACCGCACTACGTTCAGCCGATCACACCACGGCCCAGGCGGCCTTCAGCCAGGTGGTGGTGGCCGAGCCGGACAATGCCAAGGCCTGGTACTACCGCGGCGTAAGTCGCTTGGAGGCCGGTGATGCCGAGGCCGCTGTGAACGACCTTGGGCGAGCTCTGCGCCTGGCCCCCACCGATGGCAACGTGCTGATCCGCCATGCCGAAGCGTGCATGGCCATGGGTTGGCGCACCATGGCCCAACAGGACCTTGAGAAGGTGCTGGCATTACGCGGCGATGGCCCCATGGCCGAACACGCCTTGTTGCTCCTGGGTGAAATGTCCTTCGGTGCAGGTGACCTGATCACTGCCAAAGGCCTCTACGACCGCCTATTGCAGATGGCGCCCTACAACGTGCTGGGCCTGGTGGACCGTGGCATCATTCTGATCGGTCTGGGCCAGAACGTGGCCGCCATTACCGATCTGGAACAAGCCATGGCCTTGGACCCTACCCTCGACATGGTGCATGGCCAACTGGCCCTTGCCCACCATCGCTTGGGCCACCGCATGGAGGCCTGCGAGGCCTGGCAACAGGCGCTTGATGCCGGTGACCGCAGCGTGGAGGAATCGCTGCTGGTGTTCTGTCGTTGATCGCCCCATCGCAGACGAGGCGCGAGCGATATCCCGGCGTTGCCGGAGTATTTCCACTTGGGCATCAGCCCTTTCGAGGGGTTCCGTTACCTTTGCGGCCCTGTTGCCGGCCCGTTCGTAGGGGTACGGCCAATGCACATGAAGATCAATGTTACCCTTCCGGACGGATCCGTTCGGAACTATGATGCCGGGACCACGGCCATGGACGTGGCCAAGAGCATCAGCGAAGGACTGGCCCGCAACGTGCTGGCCGCCAAGGTGAACGGTGAGGTACGCGACGCCTCCCGCCCCCTTCCCGGCGATTGTACGCTGGCCCTGCTCACGTGGAACGACACCGAAGGGAAGTCGACCCTTTGGCACAGCAGCGCCCACCTGATGGCCGAGGCCATTGAGGCCCTCTACCCCGGCACCAAATTCGGTATCGGTCCGCCCATTGAGAACGGTTTCTACTACGACATCGACCTCGGCGACCGCACCATTGGAGAGGGTGACTTCGCGGCCATTGAGGCCAAGATGAAGGAGCTGGCCGGTAAGAAGAACGCCTATGAACGCCGCGAGGTGCCCAAGGCCGAGGCCATTGCCTACTTCACTGAAAAGGGCGACGATTACAAGCTTGAACTGCTGGAAGGGCTGAACGATGGCGACATCACTTTCTACAGCCAGGGCAATTTCACCGACCTGTGCCGCGGACCGCACATCCCGGACACCTCCTTCATCAAGGCCGCCAAGGTGATGAGCGTGGCCGGTGCCTACTGGCGCGGCGATGAGAAGCGCAAGCAGCTCACCCGACTGTATGCCATCACCTTCCCCAAGCAGAAGGAACTGGACGAGTACCTAGTGCTGTTGGAAGAGGCCAAGAAGCGGGACCACCGCAAGCTGGGCAAGGAGCTGGACCTCTTCACCTTCAGTGAAAAGGTGGGCGCAGGCCTGCCGCTGTGGTTGCCTAAGGGTACCGCCCTGCGCGAGCGCTTGGTGAACTTCATGAAGAAGGCCCAGGAAGAGAGCGGCTACGAGCAGGTGGCCACGCCGCACATCGCCCACAAGGACCTCTACATCACCAGCGGGCACTACGAGAAATACGGCAAGGACAGCTTCCAGCCCATCTTCACCCCGCATGAGGGTGAGGAGTTCCTGTTGAAGCCGATGAACTGCCCGCACCACTGCGAGATCTTCAAGAGCCGTCCCCGCAGCTACAAGGACCTGCCCATCCGCTACGCCGAGTTCGGCACGGTGTACCGTTACGAGCAGAGCGGCGAGCTGCACGGCCTTACCCGGGTGCGTGGCTTTACGCAGGACGATGCCCACCTCTTCTGCCGCCCCGACCAGGTGAAGGAGGAGTTCATGAAGGTGATCGACCTGGTGCTGCTGGTCTTCAAGGCGCTTGACCTGAAGGACTACGAGGCCCAGGTGAGCCTGCGCGACAAGGAGGACCGCAGTAAGTACATCGGCAGCGACGAGAACTGGGAGAAGGCCGAGAGCGCCATCATCGAGGCCGCCGCCGAAAAGGGCCTGAAGACCGTGGTGGAATACGGCGAGGCGGCCTTCTACGGCCCCAAGCTGGACTTCATGGTGAAGGATGCCTTGGGCCGCCGCTGGCAGTTGGGCACCATTCAGGTGGACTACAACCTGCCCGAGCGCTTCGAGCTGGAATACGTGGGCAGCGACAACCTGAAGCACCGCCCCGTGATGATCCACCGGGCACCCTTTGGAAGCTTGGAACGCTTTGTAGCCGTGGTGATCGAGCACACCGCCGGACGCTTCCCGTTGTGGCTTACCCCGGACCAGGCCATCCTGCTGCCGATCAGCGACAAATACGTGGATGCGTGCAACGAGATCGCCCGTGTGTTGAAAAGTTGCGATATTCGCGCCTCCGTTGACGAACGGAACGAGAAAATTGGTCGCAAGATCCGCGATGCGGAGATGGCCAAGACCCCGTTCATGCTCGTTGTCGGGGAAAAGGAGGCCGCGGACGGCAACGTATCGGTGCGGGAGCACGGCCAGGGAGACCTGGGTGCCATGACCCCGCAAGCATTCGCTGAACTGGTGAATGCACGGGTACGCGAGCAGCTCGGCAGCCTTTGATCAGTACTGGAACCAATCAATCCTAAGTGGCAGGACCTCCCTTCAATCGTCCCCCTGGACCCCGACCGCCCGGCGCTGGTGGCTCGGGTACGCGTCGTCCGTTCCGTGGTCGTGTGATCAAGGAAGACCCGCACCGGATCAACAACAAGATCTACGGTGTTAACGAAGTGCGCGTGGTCGGCGAGGGTATCGAACAGGGTGTGTACCCGTTCAGCCAGGCCTTGCGCATGGCCGAGGAGCTGGGTCTTGACCTGGTGGAGATCAGCCCCACGGCCGTGCCGCCGGTATGCCGGATCACGGACTACAAGAAGTTCCTGTACGATCTCAAGAAGAAGCAAAAGGAGATCAAGGCCAAGCAGGCCACTGTGGAAATGAAGGAGATCCGGTTCGGCCCCAACACGGACGAACACGACGTCAACTTCAAGCTGAAGCATGCACGGGCCTTCCTTACCGAAGGGCACAAGGTGAAGGCCTTCGTGTTCTTCCGCGGCCGCAGCATCGTGTTCAAGGAACGCGGTGAGATCCTGCTGCTGAAGTTCGCCCAGGACCTGGAGGACATCGGATTGGTGGAGAGCATGCCGAAGCTGGAAGGCAAACGGATGATCATGTACCTGATCCCCAAGAAGAAGAAGTGATCACGTGCACGGGCACGTTCAACGTAGGACAAGAACAACACGACCACAGGCCATGCCTAAAATGAAGACCAAGTCCGGAGCCAAGAAGCGATTCAAGCTGACCGGCACCGGCGAGATCAAGCGCAAGCACGCGTTCAAGCGCCACATCCTCACCAAGAAGGAGACCAAGCGTAAACGCGCCCTCTCCAAAATGGCGTTGGTCCACGACCGCGACAAGAAGGCGATCCTTGATCTGCTGAAGTAAACAACCCAACCGCTCCGGGTATCAATAGGTAGCGTTAACCAGGACGTGCAAGCACCAAAGAGTTCGTCGCAAGGCGGAACGCTCACGCCCAAAAACCAAGTGGAACATGCCACGCAGTAAGAATAAAGTAGCCAGCAGGGCCAAGCGCAAGAAGGTCCTTGATATGGCGAAAGGCAACTTCGGTCGCCGCAAGAATGTTTACACCGTTGCCAAGAACACGGTAGAGAAAGGCCTCCAGCACGCCTACGACGGTCGTAAGCTGAAGAAGCGCGAGTTCCGCGGCCTGTGGATCCAACGTATCAACGCGGCCTGCCGCCTGAACGACATGAGCTACAGCGTCTTCATCGCCGGTCTCAAGAAGGCCAACATCGGTCTGGACCGCAAGGCCTTGGCCGAGATCGCCTACAGCGATGCCACCGCCTTCACGGCCATCGTGAACAAGGTGAAGTAAGCTTTACCGCTCGCACATCCAACAAGGGGACCCGCAAGGGTCCCCTTGTTCGTTAGGGGGGCTTCCATTTGGCGCTGAGCGCCGGTGTACATTTGGCAACATGTACAGAAGTTTGGCGATCGCAGGCATGTTGCTGGGTACTGCGGCCCAGGCCCAACCTCCGGCCGGGTATTACGATCCAGCACAAGGGCTGAGCGGTCCTGCTTTGCGACAAGCTCTTTACGAGATCATTAACGACCACACCGTGATCACCTACAGCATGCTGTGGGAGGCGTTCTATGAGACCGACCGCAAACCGGACGGCACGGTGTGGGATATCTACTCCGATGTTCCGGGAGGCACACCCTCCTACTCGTTCCAATTCGTTTCCGACCAATGCGGCACCTACAATGGCGAGGCCGATTGCTTCAATCGGGAGCACTCGTTCCCGCAGAGCTGGTTCGACGGTGCGCTGCCCATGAACACGGAGCTGTTCCACCTGTACCCCACGGACGCATGGGTGAACCAGAAACGTTCCAACTGGCCCTATGGACAAGTGACCGCACCCACTTGGACCAGCACTAACGGCAGCAAGCTCGGGCCGTGCAGCTACCCGGGTTGTTCGGGCACCGTGTTCGAGCCCATAGACGCCTACAAAGGCGACCTTGCGCGAGGCTATTTCTACATGCTGACGCGCTACCTGCCCAACCTGACCTCGTGGAGCTGCCCCATGATGGCCAATGGCGAGTTCCTGCCCTGGGCCGAAGCGATGTTGATCGACTGGCATCTACAGGATCCCGTGAGCCCCAAGGAAGTGGCCCGTAACAATGCGGTGTATGCCATCCAAGGCAACCGCAATCCGTTCATCGACAACCCGCAATGGGTGGAGGCCATCTGGGGCCCTACGGCCAATGTGGGCGACGAAGCGGGCACTGCCGATCGGAACTGGTGGTCGGCCGATGTGCTTTACATCCGTTCGCGGTCCATGGCCGTAACGACCATTGTGGTGCGTGATGTGGCCGGGCGTACGTTGCAACAGATCGCGGTGGGCCCAGATGCCACGGAAGTGCCGTTACCGCTTGGTGAGGGTGCCTACCTGATCACGGTGGAGCGCGGAACGGAGCGCTCTACGGTACGGGTGGTGCGTTGAGCACGGCGGCGCTGCCTGCCAGGAAACCGGTGGTCCAGGCCGCTTGGAAATTGAAGCCGCCAGTGATGCCATCAATGTCCAGCACCTCTCCGGCAAAATAGAGACCGGGTACTTTTCGGCTTTCCATGGTGTTTGGGTCCACCTCGTCCAGCGAGACCCCACCGGCCGTCACGAACTCCTCTTTGAAGGTGGTCTTGCCGCGCACGGCGTAGCGGTCGTTCGTGAGCAGGTCGATCAAGCGATTGCCCTGCCTGCTGCCCAGTTCGGACCACGGCTTATCCGTTGGTATCTCGGCCTTGTTCAAGAGATGGTCCCAGAGCCGTCTGGGCAGGCCCAGAACAGGGTCGGTGCCCATGCGTTTGCGGGGATGTACAGATCGTTGCTCCTCGAGCACTTTACGCACCCCGCCCTCTCCTGCCCCGTTCGACCAATCTACCCGCAAAGTGAACTGGTAGCCCATGGCCTTCACGGCACGTGCCCCCCACGCGCTCAGGCGCAGGATCGCTGGGCCGCTCATGCCCCAGTGCGTAATGAGGAGCGGACCGGTGCTTTGCAGGTCGGTGCCCGCGATCATGGCCCGCACACTGGGCACCGTAACGCCCATCAGTTCGCGCAACGGCTCGTCGGGCATGTTGAAGGTGAATAATGATGGTGCTGGTGAAATAATGGTGTGACCGGTAGCGCTGAGCAAGGAATAGCCATCGGCCTTGGGCTGCCCACCAATGGTTACAATGACCTTGTCCGCGTGCAGGTGTTCGCCGCTCTCCAACGTGAGCAGGAACTGTTCAGTCTTGTTGTGCTCAATACTGGCCACATCCGTGCGCATTCGGATCGATACACCGAGCGAGCGTGTCGTATCCATGAAGCGGTCGATCACGGTGGACGACGAATCGGTGACCGGGAACATGCGTCCATCGGCCTCGGTCTTCAGTTCCACCCCATGTGCAGCGAACCAGGCCACGGTATCCGCAGCCCCGAACCGTGTAAAGGCCTTGCGTAGGAAACGCTCGCCACGCGGGTAATGGGCCGCCAGTTGGCGCGGTGCAAAGCAGTGGTGCGTGACATTGCACCGTCCGCCGCCGCTAATGCGCACTTTGCTCAGGAGCTTATCGCTCCGCTCCAGGATGACGACATCGGAATGGGGATCAGCCTGCTTCGCCCGTATGGCCGCGAAAAAGCCCGCCGCACCACCACCGATCACCATCACCTTCATGCGCCCTGCGGATAACGCTTTTTCTCACCAGGCCGCTTTCACCACTTGGGCCATCTGCATGCGGGCGCCTTCAATGCGCAACGTATACACGCCATCCTGCAGTTCCGTGAGGTCCATGGTGAGCGTTCCGGTGTTCGCCTGTTGTCCCATCACTTCGCGTCCACAGGCATCGAATACCCGCACGAATGCCGGCCCTTCGATCTCCACACGAACAATGCCCGTTGTAGGGTTGGGTGTAACAGGGAGGCGCTCAATGGCGCTGATCTCGTTCGTTGAGGCGATCACGGTGCCGCAATCCAGGTCGCCGGTGCAGACCTTGTCGGCAAGGAAGTCGAACACGAATCCGAGCGATGCAATGGGGTCCGTGCTCAGATAGCCCACGTGCCCGTTGCCGGGATAGCGCAGGAAGCAATTAGGAATGGCGAGGTTCTGGAGCCGGATGTGCAGGTCGTTGCTTCCGGAGGCGATCAGGCCTGTGGCGATGCCGAACACCGACACCTCCTGCGTGTAACATGGAACCACGTCATCACCTACTTCATGCACGCTGCACAGGGGCTTGTCGTTGGCCACCACCCAGGCCGTATCGCCAATGGCTCCGCTGAGGCTGTAGCAGGCCAGTACCTCGCTTGAGTATCCAGGGTTGCCACTGGTGCCCTCCGCACCACCCAAGGCCACGCTTTGCGGGGCAAGGATCTGCGGGATCTCCTCATCCTCATTGAGGTAGGTGGCGTGCACTGCGCTGATGGCCCCTGCGGAAACACCTCCTACAATGATGCGGTCCACATCGATGCGGTAGGGATCGCTCAGTTCGGCGACAGACTTTCGCAGATAGCGTACACAGGCCTTCATATCGTGTGAACCACGCATCACTGCTTGAATGGTGGTCAGTTCATTGGGTAGGAAGAAGCCGATGCGGTAATCGGGCGCAATGGCCACGTAGCCGCGCTTGGCCAGGGCCGTGCACAGTTCCGCCATATCAGCACGCGAGCCCGTTACGAACGAGCCACCGAACGCGGCCAGTACCACGGGCCGGTCTTGATGCGTATCGCCGGTAGGCTCATAAACATCCATGTACAAGGTCTGTGTTCCACCAGAAACACCCGTGTTACTGCCATAGGCCACACCCGTGGTCACAGTAACATCGGAGAACAGTTCGGTGGTGTAGCGTCCGGTGCCACAGTCCTGTGCTGTGGCGGACTGGATCATGAGCGAAGCGAACAGGAGAAGACCGGCGTAGCGTGGTTTCATGGGCTGATGGGAGCGTTGATGCGAGGCCTGAAAGTAGGGAACTTGTGGATATGCGTTGAGTGGTACAAAATGATCTGGCACGGCATTTGGCTTTCTTTGGACCGAAACCAAGGACTGAACCATGAAGAAGCTGCTTTCCATTGTTGCACTCGGCACCGTGCTGAGCACCGCCAGTGCCCAATTCCAGGTGAACCCTCAGATCGGTCTTACCTACCAGAACATGACCTCGCCGCCAGAGGGGGTCAAGTACCAGGGCGCTGCCGGTTGGCAGTTGGGAGCCGACCTGCGCATCGGTGACAGGTTCTACTTCCAGCCCGGTGCGTTCATCGGTCGCAACAAGACGATCCTGAGCACCGGCGACTCGATCACGTTCGAGGACGGTGTGGCCCGCACCAATTTCCGTCTGAAGGCCATGGCCGGTTACCGCATCATCGACAGCTACCAGTTCGATATGCGATTCGCCGTCGGTCCCACCTACGATGTGGTGATGAGTGTGAATGATGGCGACCTCAGCTTCGGCAAGGACGACTTCAATTCGGGTTCGTTCAACATTGATGCGGCCTTGGGCTTCGATATGGGCTTGTTCACCCTTGAACCCAGCGTAAGCTTCGGCCTGAGCAGGGTGTTCAATGAGGACGTGATCATCCTGAGCGAGATCGATAGCCGATATATCACGTACGGCCTCACGATCGGTCTGAACATCGGTAACGACGACTGATCACCGATCGACCAAGAATGGAGAAGCCCCGGCCTGATGGTCGGGGCTTCTCCATGTATATGGTGCGTTGTTCAAGCGGCCGCCACCTGTAACCGTTGTACAAGCTCATCGGCCTGACGCACGCCACTGGCGCGCCAGACCACCTTGCCATGTCGGAAGATCAGCAGGGCCGGAATACCCCGGATACCATACTGTTGGGCTGCGGCCGGGTTGCGGTCCACATCCACCTTGATCACGCGGGCCATCTCGCCCACTTGTTCCGCCACTTGGGCGATGATGGGTGATTGGTAACGGCAGGGACCGCACCAGTCGGCGTAGAAATCGACCAGTACTGGCTTGTCGCCATTGATCAGGTCCAGAAAGCTCGTGCTCATGTGCTTGTTATTTGGTGACCGGTAATCCGGCGTTCATCCATGCGCCGATGCCGCCTTCCATGTGCTGTACCTGGTAGCCTTTGGCCTGCAGGTATT
>CAZQFG010000086.1:0-10923 GCA_964592515.1 uncultured Chryseobacterium sp.
GGCTTGGCTCAGCGTCGCTCTCCCCAGCGGCTGGGGTTACGCTTGCTGTGGAACACACTGTAGATGATCACCGCATCCTTCATGATCCGGAACACGATCACGTATGGAAAGCGCTTCAGGTTGATCTTCTTGAACGGCCCACGCCATTTCGGGAAACCCGCCGGGTGTTGTCGGAGCGCGTCGAAATACTGCTGTACCTCATCATGGAACTCCTCGCCAAGGCCTTCACGCTGACCTTCGTACCAGAGGTAGCTTTCTATGAACTCCGTGCTGGCTTCATCCCGGACCTCAAGCCGGTACTTCATTCCTTCTTCGCCTTACGCGCCATCTCACGCACTTCTTCCCACGTGTAGCTCTTGCCTTCGCCACGCTTGTACGCGGCGTCGCGCTCTTTCACGATGTTGTAGTGCTCGTCGGTGAGGCCGTCCTCATCCTCGCTGGCCTCCGCACGGAACAGGTCGGCCACTTTCTTCAGCAGGCTTTCATCGGTGGTGCGCAGCAGGCGCTCGATCAGCTGGAGCTTGAGGGACTCGGTGGACATGGGTGGAAGGCTTGTTCCACGAAGGTAGGAAGAGCGGTGCTCGGGAGGATGACAGGCTACTGGTGGCAACCGAGCCTCAGTGCATGGGGTGTGCAGGTGGTTGGGTGGGCGTGGCTAGTGGCCAGTAGGTGGGTTCTGACTTGGGGTTGGAGGCCGGAGGCCCGTGGTGGGTGGTCGGTGGCCCGAAGGGAGGGGTTCAGTGGTCTGAGCGGCGTGGTTCAGTGGCTCTGGGTGGGGTGGCCGGTGGGTGGCCCCGGCTTGCGGTCGGTGGCTTCAGGTCAGGGGTCAGTGGTCGGTGTCAGTGGCCCGAAGGGAGGGGTTCAGTGGTCTGAGCGGCTTGGTTTCAGTGGCTCTGGGTGGGTTGGCTGGTGGGTGGCCCGGGCTTGGGGTTCCTGGCTGGTAGGTCAGCGGTCAGTGGTCGGTGGTCAGAGGTCAGAGGTCGGTGGTCAGAGGTCGGTGGTCGGTGGTCAGTGGTCAGTGGCCCGAAGGGAGTGGCGCGTTAAGGTCGCACAGACGTCCCGCCTCTTGGGATCTGAAGCACAGGCGAGACGCCTGTGCGACCTTATGGTTCAGGGGCTGGGCCGGGTGGGTGGCTTATGGTAATCGGTATGGCGGTGGTCGGAATTGAGGCCGGGGCTGACGGAATTGCAGATTGTGGGTGCTTTTGGTTGGCTTGAGGTGCCGGAAGTGGCGGATGGGGTTCCGGAATGCTCGCTTCGAGCGCCGGAACGGGCGGTGTGGGTGCCGGAATGGAGGTGCGCGGTTCCGGATAGGATGTTTGAGGTGCCGGAAAGGCTCTGTGAGCTGCCATGATCGCAGTACGATGGACCGGAACGGGGTTTTAATGTTCCGGAACGGATCTGTGAGGTGTTGGAAAGGCTGTTGAAAAGTGTCCGAAGGTGATCTGAACAAGGGAAAGAGGGCTAGGTTAGCTTCATAGGCCCCTCTGAACCCCTTGTCAATGCTGCAATAGACAACTTTTCTTGTAGTTACCGTAACTATAGGAAGTTCAGTTCCGTTCCAATGCCTGCCACAAACACGGCATTGACATGAACAAGCAGAACGAAGACAAGATGAGCATGTTCTATGCTCTGCTGCAGGTGCTTGCCAAGCATGTTGCAGTTTGGACGGGACTGGTCCCGTTCAAGAACGCCCACGATGAATTGAAGCTCAACGTGGGTAGTATTGAGAACGCGACACAGAAGCAGGAGACCAGCCTGAAAGGTGTCGCACTGGACAAACGCTTCAAGAAGGAGGCGATGGTGAAGCAGACGTTGAGCATTGCGCAGGCGATGTTCGCCTATGCTGAGGACGAGGGTGATGTGGTGCTGCGGGACAAGGTGGATTACAGCCGGAGCGAGCTGATGCAGACGCGGGATGCTATCATCGCGCAGACGTGCCAGAACATCCACGACCTCGCGAACCCGATCATCGCCGCGCTGGCCGCATACGGCTTGTTGCCAGCTGACCTGACGGGCCACCAGAGTACGATCGATGCATACACCGCCACCGTGGGTTCGCCCCGCGCCGCACTGACCGTGCGCAAGGGTGCCACCGCAGAGATCAATGCGCTGGTGAAGGACAGCATGAAGATCCTGAACAACCGGATGGACAAGATGATGCCTGAGTGGGAGGCGAGCAACCCTGACTTCTTCCAAGAGTACTTCGATGCCCGCATGATCGTGGACAGCGGCTCGACGAAGCAGGACGAGGCGGCGGCTGCCTAGTACACCGACCTACACTACTGAACAAGCCCTGGACTGGTCTCCGGGGCTTGTTCGTTTGGGGGTGGTTGATGAATAGGTCAGCGTAACAACTTGAAATGATCAGCCTGAAGGTGCCGCAGGGACGCGTCCAAGTATATCACACCGACGCCACAGGCCGGATGGTGCTGAAAATGCACAGCCGCAGCGCAGCGTGCAGCCCCTAGCGCACCCTGCTGGCGTTCAAGATCGCCAGCAGCGCCACGCCCACGTCCGCGAACACCGCTTCCCATAGTGTAGCCAAGCCGCCTGCGCCGAGTATGAGCACGATGGCCTTCACGCCGAAGGCGAGTACGATGTTCTGTGTGACCACGCGCTTGGTGGCCTTGCCGATGCGGATGGCTTCGACGATGCGCGAGGGCTGATCGTTCTGGATCACCACGTCGGCGGTCTCGATGGCCGCATCGCTGCCCAGGCCGCCCATGGCGATGCCCACGTCGCTGAGCGCGAGCACCGGCGCGTCGTTGATGCCGTCGCCCACGAAGGCGACCACGGCCGTGGGGTCCTTCTTCACCTCCTGCATCTTCGTCACCTTGTCCTCCGGCAGCAGATCGCCGAAGGCCTTGGTGATGCCGAGCTTGATGGCCACGCGTTGCGTGATGCCCGACTTGTCGCCGCTGAGCATCACGATGTCGCGCACACCCAGCGCGCGCAGTTCGGTAACGGCTTGTTGCGCATCGGCCTTGATGCTGTCGGCCACGGTGAGGTAGCCCGCGTACGCGCCGCCGATCGCCGCCACCACAATGGTCTCTTCCACCGCATCCACTTCCGGCGGATAGGCCACGTTGAACTTGCGTAGCAGCTTGGCGTTGCCCACCAGCACCTCCTGGCCCTGCACCGTGCCGCGCATGCCGTGGCCGCTGATCTCCTCCACGTTGGTGGCCTCGCCCACGGCAGCACCTTCCTTGTGGTTCATCACCGCCTTGGCGATGGGGTGCGTGCTGTGCGTCTCCATCGCCTTCACCACGCCCACGAAGCGTTGCGCATCGGTGCCCGCAGCGGGTTTCACGTCCTGCACGGCGAAGACGCCCGCCGTCATGGTGCCGGTCTTGTCCATCACCACGGTGTTCACCTTGGTGAGCACATCGAGGTAGTTGCCGCCTTTCAGCAGTATCCCTTTGCGACTGGCCGCGCCGATGCCGCCGAAGTAGCCGAGCGGTATGCTGATGACCAGCGCGCAAGGGCACGAGATCACCAAAAAGATGAGCGCGCGATAGAGCCAATCGTTGAAGACGTACGGATCAACCACCAGAAGGGGCACGAGCACGATGCCCACGGCCAGCGCCACCACGATGGGCGTGTAGATGCGCGCGAAGCGTCGGATGAACAGTTCCGTGGGCGCCTTGCTCTTGGCCGCGTTTTGCACCAGATCGAGTATGCGCGCAAGGCTGCTTTCGCCGAAGGGTTTGGTCACCTCCATGTCCACCACCTTGTCGGTTGCGATCATGCCAGCAAGCACGGCGCCTTCCTTCTCGATGTTGCGAGGTACGCTCTCCCCAGTGAGCGCGGCCGTATCGAACGAGGCCTGTTCGCTCAGGAGCTTGCCGTCCAAGGGCACACGATCACCCACGCGGATGCGGATGATGTCACCGACTTTCACCTCGGCGGCGGGCGTTTCCACCGGGACACCATCGCGCATCACGTTCGCGGTATCGGGGCGTACATCGAGCAGCGCCTGGATGTTGCGCTTGGCGCGGTCCACGGCGGCGTTCTGGAACAGTTCGCCTACCGCATAGAAGAGCATGACGGCCACGCCCTCGGGGTACTCCCCGATGTAGAAGGCGCCGATGGTGGCCAAACTCATCAGGAAGAACTCGCTGAACACGTCGCCCTTGCCAATGGCGCGCACCGCGCTCACCAGCACCGGCCAGCCCACGGGCAGGTAGGCCGCCAAATACCACACGAAGCGCCACCACGGCTGCTGCCAGAACTGCGGCGCCAACTGGTCGATGGAGATGCCGCCGATGAGCAGCACAAAGGAGATGATGGCGGGCAAATAGGCGCGCCAGACGGCGGAGCCTCCGTCATTCTTTTGGTGGGTGGAGTGGTCGTGGTCGGTGCTCATCTATGCGGAGGTTGTCGAATGCTCAAAATTGATCTCGGAAAGGCGTTTCATGCCCCACCACGCCACCGGTGCCAGCAGCAGCACGCTGGCCATGCCGGGGAAATAGGTGTATGGCCCGCCGGAGAAGAACGGGAAGATGAAGTGGGCCAGCTCGGTGATGCCCATGGCCGCGAAGAAGGTCCACGCTAGGTAATAGCCGAACGCGTGACCGCGCGGAACGAGGATGGGCACGGCCAGCCATGCGCCTACCGAGAACAGCACAAGCAGGATCACCGGTACCGAGTCGATGGCGGGCGTGGGCACATGGGTGATCTCTGAAAGTCGTGCGAAGAAGCCCATCGTCTTTTCCTCCACGCGGTGAACCATGAACAGGCCGAAGGCGAGCCAGAAGGGCACCTTGATGCGGTGGAAGCCCGGCCGGGCCGGGATCAGCAGCCAGAGGATGAAGCCGGTGAGGAAGCCGGAGGTGAAGATCATGGCCGTCCAGAAGCCGAATGCGACGTATCCCAAGGCAAGGACCGCAGCCGTGAAAAGCAGGGCGATGAGCCGGACGAGGAGCACGTTCATGGCCGGGCGTTCTCAATGCGCATGTCCATCATCATGGCTGTGGCCAGCGGTGCTATCGTGCGCGCGATCCTCATCATGGTTGTGGCCTGCTGCGGTATCCCGCTCGGCCTCATCGTGCGCGTGACCGTCGTTGTGGCTGTGGCCATCGGCACCGTCGTGCGCCGAGGTGCCGTGTTCGTGGCCATCGCCTTCGGTGTGTTCAGTGGCCGCCTTGTCCTTTACCGATCCGTCTTCGGCTGGCGTGCCGCAAGCGAAGAGGAAAGCGGCGGCAAAGAGGGGAAGAAGCGTGCGTTGCATGTGACTTGGTTTTAGGGTTGTTGGTGTAACGTGTTCAGTCGTTGTTGTTGTTGCTGTCCTTGATGCGTTGTTTCCAGCGCATGTACCAAATACGGTGATGCAGGCTGATGAGGAAGTACACCAGCAGCGCGCCAGCGGCGGCGATCACGAACATGTTGAGGCCCACGGCCACGCCGATGGCGGCGGTACACCAGATGGTGGCGGCTGTGGTAAGGCCCTTGGAGTAACCGCTGTTCGCATCCTTGTACACGATGCCTGCACCCAGGAAGCCGATGCCCATGACCACATTGGCCACGATGCGTGAGGTGGCGGCCACATCTTCCAGGTGCCCGCCGATGCTGGTGAAGAGCGCCGCGCCCACGCACACGCTGGCGTACGTGCGCAGACCGGCATCGCGGCTGTGACGCTCGCGATCATAGCCCACCACGGCGCCCAGCAGGGCCGCTACCAACAGCTTGCTGGCAATGACCAGTTCCTCTTGGATATCGATCGGATGGATCTCCATGGCTCAGTGTCCGTGGCCGTCGTCGGCGTTGTGCTGTTGCACGGGTGGTACGCTCATGCGTGGTCCGCTGCTCATCTCCGCGCTCGCGAAACCGGTGCCGGTCTTGAAGCTGGGCACCACGGTGAAGGTGTTGGGGTTGGTAAGCACCACGCGGAAGCCGCCGTCCTTCAGCGGTTCGAAAACGGGGTTGGCGGTCTTCTGGTCAGCGAAACGGATGTAGGCCACCCCACCCCATGCTGGCACAGCAGCGCCCAAGGTGTCCAGAAGGTAGAAGCGTGCCTCATCGCCGCGCAGCAGCATTTCGATGCAGTGCGCTTCGGAGCGGACGAGTTGCCCGCCGTGCGGGGCTTTGAACGCGGGTTGTTGGGCGTGGAGGGTAGTTGCCGTAGTCAGTGCAGCAAGAAGGACGAGCTGTTTCATGATCTTCTTTCGTGTTAGTGGTTCAATGCTTCGCGCAGCATGCCTTGCGCGTTACGGTGCTATCGTTCCCCGTCAGAGCGGTGTCCGTTGGGCTTACTGCATCCAACCGGTGGAGGAGCATGTTGTATTGCGCAGAGTCCAGTTGCACTTGTTGGGTCTGCTCCACTTGTAATTTGCCGTAGTGGATCTCGCGGTAGGCCAGGCACACCTGCCACAGGCCGATGCCCACGCCGAGCACCAAGGCCCATGCAGCGATGCGAAGGTTGCGGCGGTTCATGCGCAGATCATTGTCAGCGCGCACTTCGTCCGGCATACGGAAGCCGTCGCGGACATAGGCGATAAGGCCCGGTTGCACCAGAATGGAACTGAAGGCGTGCTGATCCAATAACTGATTGACCCGCGCATCATGCACCTGCGCTGGAATGAATTGATTGCCTTGAACCAGTTGCCCGAAGCGTGCCTGGGGCGGAAATGGTGATTCGTCATATAGGATGACCAATCCATTCACCTCCAACTCACGCAACAGGTGAACCAGACTCACCAGCTGGCGCGAGAACTCGCGCACCCGATCCACCAACACCTGTCCTTGGAACTGCTGTGCATCGAAGTGCATTTCCCAATGGCCGGGTGTGTGAACAAGATCTATGTCCCTGAGCCAGTCGTCGATCATGGCGGGCAGGCTGGGGATCCCGATCGAGTTGGCCTGAAGCAGTTTCCTGACCAGAGCCTGCTCGAATTCATTCAGTGTTCTCATTGTCTTGAGTATAGAGTTCTGTGCTTCTTACAACTCCCCCTCATGGTGCCCCTCGATCTTCCCGTGATCGAGCAGCTCCACCTTGTTCATCACCAGCGCTTGCACGATGATCTTCCACTGCGCGGTGTGCGAGGCCAGTTCCGTTATGCGCTTCGGGCCGCCCCTGGTCCGCTCGGCGGCCAGGTCGGCGTTCATGCGCTCCAGCAGCTGCGCACCCTGCCCGGCTTGAATGGCCGACTTCGCCGCTTCGGCCAGGAGCACGAACTCGTCGTGGTGCTCGTCGTCGTGACCGCTTTCGCTGAGTATGGTCTGTATGGCTTCGTACTTGGCCAGCCACTCCACCGTGGTGGTGGGTGTGGCTTTCGCAGCGTGCTCCTTGCGGTCGTGCAAGTAGAGCCACAGCGCGCCGATGCCGATCACCGCAATGCCGATCAGCATCCAACGCCTGGCCAGCCAGGCCAGCACGTTCCCACCGGACCTACGCGTGGGCTGAGTCGCCGGGTTCGCAGGAGCAGCGGCCGACTTGTTGGGCAGATCCACCACTTTCTTGTCCAATACGTACGCGGCCCAGGCCTTCTCCAACCGCTGCCGATCCGCGCTGTTGGCATTGAGCGAGAGCATCTTCCACTGGTACTGGCCTGCGGGGTCCTTCCCGTTCAGGTCGATGCCGAACTCGGCGAGGATGGCTTGGGGGTCGGTGTTCATGGGTGGTGGTGCATGGCCTCACTTGAAGCCTTTGAGGCTTTTGTACCGCTCGATGTTCGCGTTGTAGGCGTCGTTCAGTTGGCGGATGCGTTCGGTCTCGGCGTCGGTGAGCGCGGCGCCGTGCTCCACGTTGGCTTTGATGCGGGGCGTATGGCGCTCCAGTTCATGGCAGATGGAGGCGAGGTTCTCGTTGATCCTCGCCTCCTCGCCCTTGTACCAAAGTTCCAAGAGCAACTGGCGCATCGTATCGTGGTAACCGGTGGAGGGCATCACGCTTTAGTGCTGGTGCCCGCTGCTCGTGTTCATCATCGCGATCAAGTAGTAAGCGCCGCCGGTGGCCACTTCGGCGTTGGCGGGAACTTCTTCAAGGAAGGACACGGCGGTGTAGGCGCCATCGGTGGCGCCGCGCTTCACTTCCACGCGCTTGAAGGTCATGCTGCCCGGTGCCGCGTCGTGGTCGTGGCCTTCACCCTCGGTATGGCCTTCGCCTTTCTCCTTGCCGTGGTCGTGGCCGTCGCCCTCCTTGTGTTCGCCTTCGGCCTCCGCGCCATGATCGTGGCCATGGTCCTCGCCCTTGGCGTGCGCAGCGGCGTTCTCCTTGGCGTGGTCGTGTTCCTCGCCCTCGGTGTGCTTATGCGCGGGTTCTTCCTTGTGCGCGGCTTCTCCCTCATGCCCGTGGCCATGCTCCTCTTCACCCTCGGTACGGATGAACACGTAGTCCTTGCCCTCGTGGTTCACGATGGCCTCGGTGAGCACGGCGGTGGTGACGGCGTTGCCCACGTCGATGCGCGCGGTAACGCCCATGCCATCGATCAGGCCCTGCTTGTCGCCGGTGATCTCGGCGTGGATGGGGATCGTCTTCGTTTCGTTCTCGAAGGAGCTGCCGATGGCGAAGACCACGGCCGTGTAGTTCCTGCCCGGCAAATTGGTGAGGCTGAGGTCGATCTTCTGGCCCACCTTCACCTTGGCGATGTCCTGCTCGTAGAGGAAGAGGTCCACGTGCAGTTTGCTGTTGTTCACCACGCGGAACATGGTGGCGTCGCCGCTCACCTTGCTGCCCACGTTCACGGCGATGTCCGCCACGGTGCCATCGATGGGGCTGACGATGCTTCCCGTGGAGCGGATGGCATCGGCGCTCAGCCTCTCCGGATCGATGTTGATCAGCCGCAGCAACTCGGCGTTGGCCTGCACACTGGCGCGTAGCGAAGCATGTTCGGCGGTGGCCTGTTGCAGGGTCTTCTGCGCGCTCACGTTGGCACCGGCCAGTTCGGTCTGGCGCTCCAGGTCGGCCTTGGCATAGACCAGTCGGGCTTTGGCATCCAGGTAGTCGCGTTGCAGGTCGATGATGGCCTGATCGCTGATGCTGGCGAGCGCCTGACCTTTCTTCACTTGGTCGCCTTCGAGCACGAGCACTTCGCGCACGGTGCCGCCCAGCGCGGCGGTGACGTCGGCCACGTTCTGCGGCGGCACTTTCAAGAAGCCGGTGGCTTTCAATGCGGTGGTGAGGTCCTTCATTTCCACCATGCCCAGCTTTCCTTCGATGGCGGTGAACTGCTGCGGCGAAACGGTGACGGTGCTGCCACCGCCGTGGCCTTCTTCTTCGCCGTGGCCGTGGCCTTCCTCCTCTTCGCCGGAGGCGGCGCTACCGCCACAGGAGGCGAGGGCCATGGTGAGCAGGAGCAGGATGAGGAGCTGCGGTATCCCGCCGAGGCGGGACAGGTTGCGCTTGATGGCGCTGTTGATCGGTTGCGTTTTCATATCAGAGCGGTCTTAGAGGCCGTTGAGGGCACGGAGGTGGAGGACGGTGAGGGCGAGCTCGTAACGCACGCGCAGGTGCTCGGCGTTGAGTTGGAAGGCCTGCTCGATGCCTTGGGTGAATTGGAAGTAGTCGGCTTCGCCGGCACGGTAGGCGCGTTGTGCATCGTCGCGCAGCGTTTCGGCCAATGCAGCACCAGTGCTTTCGTAGTAAGCGAGGCTTTCGCGTAGCTGTGCGAGTTGGGCCTGGGTGCTGGCGCGTTCACTGGTGCGCTGGCGGCGTGCGGCTTCCAGTTCCTGCGCGGCGATCTCGCTGCGCAGGCGCGCTGCCGTGGTTCGTCCGCCTTGTCCGCTGCCGGGCAGCGGTATGGTCGCGCCGATGAGGTAGCCGGTGAACGGTGCGTTGCCATCGAAGGTCTGGTAGAAGCCGCCACCTTGCAAGCTGGGTGCCCATTGGCTGCGCTGCAATTTCCATTCGGCCTCGGCCACTTGCGCGCGTTGTTCCATGGAGAGCAACAGCGGGTCGTTGCCTCCGCCGGGATCGGGCGCTCGCGCGGTGTTCAATAACTCATCGGTGATGGGTGCCGCACCATTGAGGGTGCCGGTCCACCGTTCCACTTCGGCCTGGTAGGCCACCAGATCGGCCTGGGCCTGGCGCACGCGCACCTTCACTTGCTCGGCGCGACTTTGCGCGCTGGTCTTCTCCAATCTGCCGGTCTCGCCAAGCTCGAAGCGTTTGGTGGCGAATGCGGCCATCGAAGAGTAGGCGCTATCGAGTCCTTGCAGGATGCGCACGTGTTCCAGTCCCATGGCCCATTGCAAGTAGGCGCCGCCTGCGCTTTCCTTCACGTAGGCGGATGTGTTGAGCTTCTCGTTCTCGGCCAGTCGCAGGCTTTCCTTCAGGTAGGACGAGCGCCGCGCAATGGTGGTGGGGAAGGCGAAGCCCGTGGTGGCTTGCAGGTTGATGTCCGAACGGTAAGGTCCCTGGATCTGGCCTTGCATGAATTGCGCATTGAGCGGCGAAAGGCCGAACGCGGTCTTGCCCAGGGCATCCTGTTCCTGCACGCTGAGTTCGGCGGCCGTCATGCTGGGATGCGTTCGTAGCGCACGTGCGATCACGGTATCCATCGGGATAGGACTCTGTGCGTTCGCGCTTCCTCCAACGAAGAGCAGCAGCAACGTGGCAACAATGAGCGGTGCCGTCGTTGTTCCACCTTCATCATCCTTGCGCTTCCTGCCCGCACCCATGAAGAGGAGGTATAGCACGGGCAGTACCATGAGCGTGAGCGCCGTGGCGGTGATCAAACCACCGATCACCACGGTGGCCAGTGGCCGCTGCACTTCGGCGCCCGCGTTGCCGCTGAGGGCCATGGGCAGGAAACCGAGCGAGGCAACGGCGGCTGTCATCAGTACAGGTCGAAGGCGGATGCGTGTTCCGCGAAGCACACGTTCCTTCAGGTCGCTCACGCCTTCCTTCTCCAGTTGGTCGAATGTGCCGATGAGCACGATGCCGTTGAGCACCGCCACCCCGAAGAGCGCGATGAAACCCAC
>CAZQFG010000087.1:0-10770 GCA_964592515.1 uncultured Chryseobacterium sp.
GCTACGTGGTGCACGGCGTACACCACGACCATCCGCGCGACAAGAGCCGCCTGGCACAGCCGCCCATCACCAGCATCCTCCTCGCAGTGCTGCTGTACGGCCTCTTCACGTGGACCATGGGCGACCTGGGCATGGCCTTCTGCGGTGGTGTACTGTTCGGCTACAGCAGCTACCTGGCGGTGCATTACGCCACGCACATGTACAAGCCGCCCAGGAACTTCCTGGCCGTACTGTGGAAGAACCACAACCTGCATCACTACGTGAACGACGACGGTGCCTTTGGTGTGAGCAGTCCGCTCTGGGACTACGTGTTCGGTACCATGCCGCCCGACCCAAAGCGCAAAGCAGCGGCGAAGGAGAATTTGTTGTGAGCGTAGGCTATGAAAGAGAGAGAGGAAGAGAATGAAAATTGGAGAATGAAAAAGGTGGGAATGGTGAACAGCCGGGCATCGTTCGTCACGTCGCGATGATCTTGGCCTGATGCGAACGGACAAGGTCCGCTGCACGGGATACTGTCCCACTGATCGGTATACCCGTTGATCCGCGATCAACCTAGGCCACCACCTCCTCGGGAAGCACCAGTTCCTGCACGGCCGTACGTAGGCGCTCCAGGTCGGCAAGGAAAGCGGCACAATCCGCGGCCTTGCTCTGCACCAGCGCCGGGATCAATTGCCGGTAGTAGTTCATACCGTCGTTCAGGTTCGCGCGGAAGGTGGTGAGGTAACGCTGCTGCTTGATGGTGGCGGTGCCGGGCACCTGTTGCAATTCGCGCTTCAGGTATTCGACATAAAGCATCAACTCCTTCATGAACATGTGTGGACGCTTTACGTTGGCCAGCAGGTCGATGCGGCCATAAATGTGGTCCACCATGGTCCGCAGGCTCACCACGCTGTTGAAGTAGGCCGTGTTGGGCCCGGGGCAAATGGCCACGGCCTCCAGCTTGTGCGCGGGCCGCATGCCTTCCTTCAGCAAGGCCGACGCGCCCAGGCCTTCGCATAGGCAATCCTTCTCCACCACCGCCGCCACTTCACGCTTCAGGCGCTCATCATCAAGACCCAGTGAACGCAGCTGTTCGATCTTCAGGTCCTGGTACTGGCGCGAGGCCGAGCAGATGGGCCGTTCGGTGAACTCGGTGTTGGTGCTCAGGTACTTCTTGTAGCACGGACTGCCGGGCCGCCCCTTCTCCAAACGCATCCGGCGCTGCTGCTCGGAGGTACTGGGCCTGAAGTTGTGGAAGGGAATGCCGAGCGGTGATGCCCAGCTGAGGTAGAAATCCTCGGGACGCGCGGCGGTGAGCTGCAGCAGCGTGTGCGGGTCCACGCTCGTGACTTCTGGCACCAACAGGAACGGACTGCCCCAGCCGGTGCCGTCCATGCCATAGTGCGTGCGCAGGAACAGGTCCTCGGCGGCCGTGCCGATGCCGCCCTGTACCGTGAAGCGCAATTCAGGCATGGCAGGGAAGTGGTGCTTTCCGGCACGCGCCAGCGCATCGTTGCACAGCTCGAACAGTTCAGTGGCCATGGCCGTGCGCCGTTGCTTGAACTCCTCCAGGATGGGCCCCAACAGGAACCCGTCCGTGGCGAAGGCATGCCCACCACAGTTGAGGCCCGATTCGATCCGGAACTCCGATACCCACACGCCTTTCTTCGCCAGGATCTTGCCCTGTACCAACGCCGAACGGGCATCGCTCACTTTCAGGATCACGCGTTTGCGCAGGCGCCCTTCGGCATCCGGCAACAGGTCGGGGAACTGTTCGATGTAACCGTAGAGCCGCGGGTTGTAGCCTGCGCTCAGCACCACCGCGCTCTGCAGGGTGCTTTGCGCAAAGCCACGTAACGCGGCCATGGCATCGCAGAACTCGGGAGGCAGTGGACGGCCTTCCTTGTCGTAGTTCGTGGGATCGATCTTCGACATGATGTTCACGTCGATGGAACCCGGCCGCATGTCCGCGCGCAATGCACGTTCCGCAGCCTCTCGCTCCGCACCTGCAGGCATGGCGCGCAGGGTGTTGTAGCGCTGTTTCAAGGGTGCCTCGTCCGGCAGTAGCTCGAAGTACGTGGTGCTCTCGGCCCCCACGGCGAAGGGTTCGTTGCGCACCCGTTCCATGTTACGGGCCACCAACCGGTCCAAAAGGTCCAGGTAGGCCGTTATCCGCCTGGCGCGGTGGTCGTGCGCATCCTTGGCAATGGGCTCAAAGGACTCGCCCGCGCGCTTGCCGTGGTACTCGCGCATGCGCTCTACCAGGTCGTCCTCTATGATCGACACCACGGAACTGATGCCCAGATGCGCCACACGCAACGGCGTATCGATGGTATAACCAAGCCCCATGACAGGGATATGGAGAGTGTGTGGACCGGACATGTGCGTATGGATGTGTGGGAAACGGTCAAAGCTCACGTCCCTTGCGTTCACCGGGCATGATGCCGGTCAGTCAAGGGAGCCAGCGACCGAACGATGAACAGGTGCCCAGGAACACCCAAGGCCTTCACCCGCACTTCGTCCCTCCACAGCTCCTGCACTTCAAGCACCCTTCCTCGTAGTACAGGCCTTCGGCATCGCCGCATTCGGGGCACCTTCGACCGAGGGCCTGGGTGCCATCGGGGATATAGCGCGAAAGGGCCCGCACCACGCCGTTCTTCCACGTGTTGAGCGTGGCATCATAGAGATGGAGGTTGGCCACCACGTCCACCACCTGTGGCACGGGCATACCCTGACGCAGCATGCCGCTGATGAGGATGGCGTAGTTCCAGAACTCCTTGTTGAAGGTGCGGCTGAGCCCCTGCACGGTCACGCAGTAGCCGTCGTCATCCGTATACTCCAGATCGTAAATGCTCTTGCCCAGCTTCGCGTCCTTGCGCTTCACCACCTTACCGGTGTTGACCCAACGCGGCAGCTCGAAACCGCCGTTGGCCTTGCCAGTGAAGATCTCGTAGGGCTTGCCATCCAGCAGGCCCACCACGGCGATCCAGGGTTCCGTTTCGTTATTGAAACGGAGCACATCCGCGTCCAATCGTTCCGGCCGCGACGTGTGGTGGGGTTGACTGGTCGCCGCTGCCCCGCTGTTGCCCGTAGCGACCAGAACGCCGCTCCTGCTGCCATCGCGGTACACAGTGATACCCTTCAGTCCGTGGTGCCAGGCCTCCAGATAGATGCCGCCCACCTCCTCCACCGTGGCGGTGCCGGGCAGGTTGATGGTGCTGCTGATGCTGTGCGTGGTGTACTTCTGGATCACCGACTGCATGCGGATGCGGTTATGCCAGTCGATGTCGTTGGCGGTGGCACCGTGGTAAGGGCTTTCCGCGGGATCGTTCTTGCCGGTGGCGTGCATCCAGTCCAGCACGCGCGGGTGGTGTACGGTGAACTCCTCCCACTGGTCGCCCAGGTCATCGGTAAAGGTGACCTTGGCATTGGGGTCTCCGGGCAACACTTTGCGGCGTCGTGTGTAGCCGAGCATGTACACCGGCTCGATGCCGCTGCTGGTACGCGTGAGCAAGCTGAGCGTGCCCGTGGGCGCCACCGTACTGAGGCTGATGTTGCGACGACCGTGACGCATCATACGATCGTGTACTTCAGGCAGCTCCTTCTCCAGCATCGCTGTGAACTCGCTGGTGCGCTCCACGGCGGGAGAGAATCCCTCGAAGGCACCGCGTTCAATGGCCATGTCGATGCTGCTGTTGAACTCCGCGCGGCACTTGGTGCGCAAAATGTCCTCGGCCGCCTCGATCGCCGCTTCGCAGTCGTACTTCAGGTTAAGCGCAGCGAGGGCATCGGCCAGACCGGTGAAGCCCAGGCCTGTGCGGCGTCCCTTTTTCCCGGTATCGCGAAGCAGTTCCCAGGTCTCGCGCTCGGTGCGCTTTAATTCGTCGGGCTCGGGGTCCGCATTGACCTTCGCGAGGATGCGATCCACGGCCTCCAGCTCCAGGTCCACCAGGTCGTCCATCAGGCGCTGGGCCTCGTAGCTCACCGTCGCGAAGCGCTCATGGTCGAACCAGGCCTTGGGTGTAAAGGCATTGTTGACGAAGCTGTAGAGGTTGATGGCGATGAGGCGGCAACTGTCGCCACCCTGCATGGCGATCTCGCTGCAGGGGTTGGTGCTCTCGTTGCGGAAACCCGGATACACGCTGCTGGTGCTGTAGAGGTGCTGACGGTCCCAGAAGATCACGCCCGGCTCGGCGGTGCCGTGGGCACAGGAGATCAGCGTGTTCCACAGCTCGCGTGCCTTCACCGACCGTGTCAAACTGGGCTGCTTGCTATCAATGGGCCAGCGCAGGGTGTATTCGGCATCGGCCTCAACGGCCTTCAGGAAATCATCGCTCACGCGCACGCTCACGTTAGCGCCGGTCACCTTGCTGAGGTCCTGCTTGATGGTGATGAACTTCTCCACATCGGGATGCGCGATGTCCATGGTGAGCATCAATGCGCCGCGCCGTCCCTTCTGCGCCACTTCACGCGTGGTGTTGCTGAACCGTTCCATGAAGCTCACAGCGCCGGTGCTGGTGCGTGCGGCGTTGCTCACATGCGCACCTTCCGGACGCAGGCTGCTCAGATCAAAGCCAACACCGCAGCGCCGCTTGAAGAGTTGCGCGAGCTGCTGGTCGTTGTGGAAGATGCCACCATAGCTATCCATCGGCGAGGGTATCACCACGCAGTTGCTCAGCGATGCAAGGCGGCTCTCATCGCCCAACGAAGCCATCACGCTGCCCTGCGGCACCACATCGCGGAAACCATCGAAGAGGGTGAAGATGCGCTCCTCGTCGAGACGATCACGTGTTCGCCCGTAAGCGGAAAGCAGTGACTTCTTCTCCGCCGACAATGGTGCGTACTTCGCCTCGATACGTGCGAACTCGCGGGCCATACGGCGGTGCATATCGGCCGGAGAACCTTCCACCAGCTGCCCATCGCTGTTGCGCAGGGCGTATTTGTTCATCCATGTGGTGGCCGCCAGTTCGTCGCCCTTGAAATAAGCAAGCGCGTTCTTCAGCACCTCTTCCGAGGTAAGGACCGAAGGGTGCTCGTGCTTCTTATTCTTCATGGAATTGACCGGTGGCTTGGCGATGACCTGCATGGTATGTTGGCTTTTGAAGGAAGCCAAAACTCACGCTCGTTCATCCGCGACATCCTGATGTTCATCAGTGCCGAAGGACCTGTTCTTCGCACAACGTTTTCAACCACGCTGGAAGTATTGGTGGATCGCGATGAAGAGGCCCCGAACGCGCTACACCTCCCACCGATCGCGGATGAGAGAGCAGATGAGCGCGCCGTTCGTGCCATACAGAACGAAGTTAAAGCCAATAAATGTTCTTCACCAGCACCGGAGCGCAACCATCATCCAATGCACCTGTTGCGGCACGGATCGTGATGCCCAGGAAACAACAACAAAGGCGCCCCGAAGGACGCCTTTGCTGACTTTCACCGTTCCACACAACCACTCGGGAAGAACGATGGAAACGAACGCTGACTATTGCGGAGGCAGCAATACCTTATCGATCACAACAACGATGCCATTGGCGGCCTCGGCCACGCCCAACACCTTGGCACCGTTGATGGTCACAGCGCCATCTTCGGCCACAGCGAACTGGGTGTCCTTCAAGTTGGCCATGTTCAATTTGCGCCCGTTGCTCATCTTATCCGGTTGGAACACGCCCACGGCAACGTGGTACTCCAGGATGTCCTGCAACTTCTCCTTGTTCTCGGGCTTCAGCAGCTCGTCAAGCGAACCAGCAGGCAGTGCATTGAACGCTGCATCCGTTGGTGCGAACACGGTGAAAGGCCCGGCATTGGAGAGCACGTCCTCATACTTGACGTGCTGCACGGCAGCCACGAGGGTCTTGTGATCGGGCGACTTCACAGCGATACCGACCACCGTGGGCTTGCTTGTCTCGTCCACAACGGCGCTCTGGCCGGCGGCAGGAGCATTGGTGGTCTCGGGTGCGGTGGCCTCCTCCGCTGGTGCGCCACAGGCGGTGAACAGGAACAAGGCTCCCGCGAGGATGGAAAGGTCTTTCAAGGTCCGGGGTTTCATGGCTTCGGGTTTGGGTTCGATAGGAACGCCACGAATATCTATGGACATCATTGTCCGGTTCATGACACTTGTCAGGATATGTAAAAAATCGGGCACGATCGCAGATGCGCCATTCCGCCCGGCCAATTATCGTTAGACCTCCTGGTCCTCAGAGGTCCTTACGCTTGAACACGCGGAAAGCCAAAAACACGGGGACCGCGACCCACAACAGCAGGATCAGCGCAGCGACGACGCTCCCCCCTGCACTACCGAAGAAGTTCTTGTAGATGGCACCACTGTAGCCCATCATCGCTGCAAGGTCCACCTGGAGCATCACCATGATGCGCGCCAGGTCGATGGGATTGATACCGGCCAGTGGTACAACGAAGGGTTCGATGGGATAGTCGCTCAGCGTGAACATGGCCCACATCAGTAACGCATCGTACACCAGCACGAAGAGGAACCAGATGGCCAATGCCACGCCCACGCCACGCGCCTTCTCCCGCTGCTTTAGTGCGATCAGTGCACCCAGTGCCGCGAACACCAGCACCAGCCCGGATCCGGAAAGGGACAGGACCAGCGCGGCCACCGTGGGCGAATGCACCAGCAATGGCAGGCCAAGACCCACCGCCTGCGCCAGCAACAGCGCCGTGGCCAAGGCCAGCATCTGTCCACCGAGAATGGCACTTCGTCGCATGGGCTGGACCGCCAGCAACTGAGTGAACTCGATGGTATCGTACATGTACACCACCGTGAAGACCAGTGCGATCAGGGGCACCAAGGCCATCACTACCTGCACCAGGCTCAGCAGGGCTTTCGTGGGATCACCCTCCAGCGCAAAGAGTCCTTGCGCCACCAACAGCATGAGCAGTGCATAGCCCAGCACGAAGCGGTTGCGCGCCAGATCGATGAGGGTGTATTTGAAGACTTTCAGCATGAGGGGAATGTCCTATATACTAAGACGGTTGACAGTTGCGGAAGCTCCCGACCTTCAGGGACGGTCGTCATCTGTCATAGGGCATTGGACATTGTATTTGACTCCAACATCCCAGGCAATGCTTCGGACACACGCTTCGCACCTGTGCGTTCCAGGATCTCCCGTACCGGCAGAAGGAATTTCAACGTCCCGTCCTCCAGGTAGGCCACACGGTCGGCGAGCGACTCCACTTCCTCCATCAGGTGCGAGGTGATGAGGACGGTACCACCGGCATCACGCACGGCCGCAGCGCGCTGCAACACGCGTTTGGATGATACCGGGTCCAATCCCGCCGTGGGCTCATCCATCACCAGAATGTCCGGCCGCGTTCGCAGTGCCAGCACCGCGCTCACCTTCTGCTTGGTACCGCCACTGAGCGTGGATAGGCGCTTGTCCAACTGGGCGACAAGGCCGAGCTCCTCCACAAGACTGTCCTCCAACTCGCTCTTCCCAAGCTCACGGATGTCGGCCATCATCTCCAGTAACTGGCCGATGGTGAGCGTGGCCGGGAACTGGGAGATCTGCGGCATGTAGCCGATGGCCCTGCGGTAGGCCGGGTCGCTGCCGATCACCTCGCCGTTCACCGAAATGTGGCCCTCAGTGGGGCTCACCAGTCCGAGCAGGCTCTTGATCAAGGTGGTCTTGCCGCTGGCGTTGGGGCCAATGAGCATCACCACCTCGCCGGCATGGAACGCACAGTCCACGTGACGCAGGGCCCACAGCGTACCATAACGCTTGCCAACGCCTTGAAAGATGATCCGCGCTTCAGCCATGGGGAAATAGGGATCGCATTGACGAGATGAATGCCACACCGACAAGGAGCCAGAAGACACCGCCGGATGACCCTTCGTTGGCCACCACCACACTGGCAGGCGCGCCCTGTTCCTGCGCCAGATGACCAGCTCCTCTCTTCAACGGTACAGGAGGCCGCATCAACGGCCGGTCATCCTTCATGCTCTCGGGTGTCAGCGAAGGGATCAGGCGTTCCGCCCGGTCAAGTAGCGATACGAAGAGGCTGCGCGAGAACACCATGGCGTAGGGCTGCATCTCAACCAGTAGGGTGAAGAAGCCGAGCGGGCGGTGCGGCACATCGCCGTATCCATCGCGGTCAAGGTCGTAGCCCGCATAGCGGTCCCAGTAGTTCCCGTTCATGGTGTTGGGGATCAGCGATCCGTTGGTGCTCACATCGAAGGTATTGCCCGCGAAGGTGTTGCCCCGGAAATCGCAGTCGATGGCATTGGCGAACAGCCGCAAGGCCCAGCCGTTCAGCCGGAATTCGTTGTCGTGCACGTTGATCCGGTTGCAACCGTCGATCATGATCCCCGTGGTGTTGTCCTGGAACGTATTGCCGATGATCTCGCCATCGTTGATCTCTTTCAGCAGCAGCCCATACGCGCTGGCACCGCGGTTGGCCAGGAAGTGGTTGCGGCGCATGGCGATCTCTTTGCTGAACATCACCGCCACGCCGGCGCCATTGTCCTCGAAATGGTTGTCCTCGTAAGCATCGCGGTGACTGAACATGAAATGCAGGCCGTAGCGCAGGTTGTGCAGCGAGGTGTTGCCGGTGATATGCGAGTCGGTCACGAACTCGAAATAGATGCCGTCCCGGTGATACTCGATACGATTATTGCGAATGGTGGCATTGTTGCACTTCCACAGGTGGATGCCATTGGCCATGTGGTCCTCATCGCCAGGTTCGCCGAGCACGGTGTTGCCTTCGATCAGTGCATCCCGTGCACCGCTGAGGTAGATGGCGAAGAAGCATTCATCCACGAAGTTGTCCGTGATCACCACTCCGCTGCACTCGTTCACCTTGATGCCGGCCTGGTCATCCAGATTGCTGCGGCGCGAACCCCGGATGGTGAAACCCCGAACAGTGACGTGATCCGCCGTGATGCGCAGTGCATCGCCCTTGCCTCCGCCATCGATCACCGCATCAGCACCACCGAGAAGCACCAGCGATCGGTCCACATGAATGGAGCCTTCGCTAACCGTGCCTTCCACTCTGATGGTATCGCCCGCCGCGGCCTTGTCGATGACTTGCTGCAACGTTACGGACGTGCCTGCCCGATAGGTCCAGCTACGTGCCGCAAGCGGACCGCCGGTAACGCAGGCCAGGATCAGGATCAGTCCCTTCCGCATCGACACGCTCACTCGGACAGCGCCTGGCGCACGGTGGTCCAATCCATGGGTTTCGCTTCACCCTGTGCCGCTGCATTGCTCCGTGCGTCAGCATCAGCAAAGGCCGCCACATCACCGCGCATCGGACTGCGGAAAGCAGGACCTTGCAGGTAGAGTGCTGTGGTGGCATCGATCAATGTGCCTGGCTTGGCATGATCGCACACGTACCAGCCTTTCACCTGGCCTTCGGCCACTGTACCCTTCGCCACGAAGTGCACCATGCACGAGACATCATCGAACACATACTGCCGACCCTTCTCGGTAACCAGTGCAGCACCGAACTGGCGGTCCACCACGTTCATGCGGCAGTGTGCGCATTCGGCCTTGCCGAAGTCAATGGTCGGTTCTGCCGGTGCACAGGACAGCAGCGAAAGGGCAATGAACAGGATGAAGGAGCTCATGCGCATCATGCGATTACAGGCTTGGCCGGTCTCTTCCGGCGAAGTTCCAAAAAGTACACACCGGCCAACAAGCCCATCACCACAAAGAGGATCCAGCCACCGGTATCAGGTGTGGACCACGCATCGAAGTTCAACAGTTGCTTATGGCCGATCAAAGGGGGCTGGTAGGCCTGGCCTTCCACCTTGATCGCTGCGCGCGGATCCAGGTCGTGGCCATAGCTATAGCCCCACTTATACATATCGTAAAGCGCCCAGAGCCCGAAGAGCGTGAGGGTGATGAGGCCCGCGAAGAGCCCTTGCCGCTTGCCCCAAATGGCAGCGAGCACACCGAAGGCCGCCAAGGCGATCAGCACCTTGGGCAGGTACACGAACTCGGGGAACATCTCATCGTGGATGGTGCCCATACCGATGTAGTGGTTCAATCCATTGATCTTCTCCACATCGCCGGCGAAATGGTCGGCGTAGATCTGGATGAAGAGCCCCTCCGGATACTGGGGCGCCTGCAGATCGATGCGCCAGATGGGGACGAAGAGCAGTATCAACAGGGCCAGGGCGGCCAGGGCGATCATTACGCGGGAGATGGGCTTCATGGTCAAAAGGTCAATGAGATATGGCCCTTCAGGACCACGGCCCCGGCATGTACCGGGGCCGTGGTCACTGTCAGGCGATGTTAACCGGTCTACATTTCGGCGTCCACGGAAACGGTCAGCGCGGAAAGCGGAACCGTGCTATTGGCGGGTGATACACGAACATAGCCCTGCATTTCCTGGTGGAGGGCGGAGCAGAAGTCCGTGCAATACATCGGAGTCACTCCTACGCGGGTGGGCACCCACTTCAGCGTCTGTGTCTCGCCGGGCATCAGCAACAACTCGGCGTTGGCAGCACCCTTGATGGCAAAGCCATGCGGCACGTCCCAGTCCTGCTCGAGGTTGGTGATGTGGAAGTACACCTCATCGCCCAGCTTGACACCTTCGATGTTGTCGGGTGCGAAATGCGAACGAATGGTGGTCATCCACACGTGTACCTCCTTGCCACGACGCTCGATCTTGGTCTCCTTCTCTCCCTTGGCCACGAAGGGGTGCTCGTTCTCCTCGATCTTGAAGAACTTCACTTCGCGTGGCTTCACCAGGTCGGCGGGGATCGATTGTGCATAGTGCGGCTCACCCGTTGTGGGGAAGTCCAGCAACAGCTCCATCTTGTCACCGTCAATG
>CAZQFG010000088.1:0-10631 GCA_964592515.1 uncultured Chryseobacterium sp.
ACAAGTCTCCTATCTCATCCGTCGACCGGCCCATCCGTTCGGCCATCAGATCATCATGTTCGACCTGGATCCGTCGCGCTCAGAACGTTTGCAAGTGCGCGGATCGGCCCCAAGCCTGTTCCGTTCCATCCTGCTCGATGACGAAGGGCAGCCCTTGATAACCACCACGGCCCAACGTGACAGCGTGCTCATCAAGGCCGAACAAGAAGCACAAGCCAGTTGGTCGCAGGTCCGCACCCGTCGGACGTTCCGTTTCTCCCATGGGGACAGTGAACTGATGGGATTGCTCCTTCCCTACTCATTGAATGGACAGGAGCTATTGATCGGTGCAATGATCGATCTACGTACGCTACAGCTCTGGACAGGCCCGGAACGAAATGCACTGCTTATCGTCATCGCTCTTTTCACGGTACTCGGAGTACTGCTCCTCCTGGCTTGGAACGTTCGGCTCCGTGTCCGCAAACGCATGCGCAAGCAACAACGGGTGAACCGCAACCTGACACGTAAACTGAACAAGGCCATCGGTGAACGCGATGTATTGAACCGAGAGGTACACCACCGTGTGAAGAACAACCTGCAAGTAGTAAGCAGCCTGCTGAACCTACAGGCATCCCGTCTTGAAGAAGGCCCAGTGCGACAGGAATTCCTGCGTGGCAAGCGGCGTATCGACACGATCGCGCTTGTACACCACAAGCTCTACGGCTCTGACGACCTGCGCAACGTGGACCTTATGAGTTTCTTCGGTGGATTGGTGGATGCCTTGAAGGAAATGCACAAGCCGGGAAGCAAGGCCGTGAGCCATGTCATTCAAGTGGATGGCTTGAAAGCGGACCAGGACACGGCCATTGAACTGGGCATCATCCTGTGCGAACTGGTGAGCAATGCTTACCAGCACGCGTTCCCTCACGCCACCGGTGGCCACATCGACATCGGGTTGCATCAGGTGGAAGGCGGCCTCTATCGTTTGGTGGTGAAGAACAACGGCAAGAACCTGCCCACCGACTACAAGGCCGGCGCTGGCAAGCTCGGTCTGGAGATCGTGGATGCCCTCGCCTCGCAGCTTGATGGCAGCTTCCACATCCGCACGAACGGCAGCCTCACCTTCGAGGTACTGTTCCGCATGTTGAAGGGTTCAGCGTCACCGGACCCCGTCAGCGGTGACACCGAGGGCTTGGAGTAGACCACCGCTGGCGCGCAGCAGTTGCAGCTCGGCCACCTTGGTATCGAAGCCGGCGATCACGGCGCGGCGTTCGGCATCGGCAAGATCAAGCTGGGCTTGACGGAACTGCAGGCCCGTGAGCTGTCCAGCCTGGAAGAGTTCCCGGGTGCGCTCGAAGTTGATGCCGGCCGTGGACACCGCTTCGCCTTGGATCCGCAGCACCTCCCGCTGGCTGCGCCAGGTGGTGTAGGCGTTGCGCACATCTCTTTCCACCTGCAAGCGTGCCTGTTGTTCTGCGATGGCTGCATTCTCGGCACGCAGGCGCGCAGCCTCCGTTTGCGTGTTGATGCGCCCACCATCGAAAATGGGTATGCTCAGCGTAAGCCCACCGTTCATTCCCTGCGTGTACGTTCCAAGCACCACGCCCACTTCGGTCTGTTGGTCGGAGATGCCATACGCTGCGTTCAGGTCAAGACGCGGCCAACGCAAGGCCTTGGCGATCCGTTGATCCACCTCGGCGGCACGCACCCGGGCGGTGGCCGAGGCGAGCTGCACGTTGCCTTGCATGGCCTCCTGCACAAGCTGTTCCTGCGAAAGACCTTCGGCATAGGTAATGCTCCGGGAGACCAGGATCGCATCGTTCGCGCCACGCCCCATAAGCACATTAAGGTCACGGGCCGTGCGCTCACGTCGCTGCAGCGCGAGGATGTACGTTGTGCTGTCCGCTTGCAGATCCACCTGCGCGTTAAGCACATCAAGCCTTCCCGCGCCGCCAAGCAGCGCCTTCCCTTCCTGACGCACGAACCGATCGCTGGAGATCTCCAAGATCCTCCGCGTGATCGCCACATCCTCGTCCAGTGCGGCAATGGCATAGTACAGTGCGATCACCTGCGTGAGTGTCCCCTCCACCTGTGCGCGGGTGCTGATGTCTGCAAGTTGCGCGTTGAGCTGAGCGCGTTCCAGCGTGGCGAAATTGCCCATGCCGTTGAACAAGGTGTAGGACAGCCCGACCTGCCCGGCCAGCGTGGTGCTCTCCACGCCATTGCGTTCCACATCAGGAAAACCCTCGACGAAATCGAGCTTCGTGTCCTGGTTGCTGTAGTTCGCACGGCCGCTGGCATCCACACGGGGCAGCAGTCCGGCATTCCCTGCCGTGGCCAAATTCGCTGCGATCTCCGCTTCATTACGCGAGATGCGGATACTGTGCTCATTGGCCAACGCAAAGGTGAGGGCCTGTTGCAGGCTCAGTGTATCCTGCGCGAACGAGGCGCTGCCTGCAAGCAGCAACCAAAGACTAATGGCGTGTGTCCTCCAGGTCCTCATAGGGCAGTTCTTTCACAGCAGGTTCAACGGCCTCCGGCGTTGGGGTCTCCGCGTTCCAAGCCCATCCGAGCAGACGGCGCACTTCGTTCAGTGAGGCCAGCAAAGTGGGGAGGACGATCAGGGTGACGAAAGTGGCAATGGCCAATCCGTAAGCCACGGTGATGGCCATGGGGATGAGGAACTGTGCCTGGAAGCTCTTGTTGAGCGTGATGGGCAGCAGACCCGCCACCGTGGTGAGCGAGGTGAGCAGGATGGGACGAAGGCGCGACAGGGCCGCATAGCGCAGCGCTTGGTAGAAAGACACACCGGTCTTCATGTTGTCGTTGAACGTACTGAGCAGCACCAGTGAATCGTTCACCATCACACCGATCAGGGCGATCATACCGAAGAAGCTGAAGAGGCTGATCTGCACCCCATGGATCCAGTGACCCCAGCCGATGCCGATGAAACCGAGGGGGATACAGAGCAGGACGATGAGCATCTGCCAGAAACTACGCAGCGTGATCACGATCATGGCGAACATGATGATCAATGTGATGGGCATGATCCTGGCCGCAGAGCTTCCCACTTTGCGGCTCTGTTCGCCCTGGCCCTCGAAACTGTAGCTGATGCCCGGGTGGCGTGCCATCAAGGGCTTCATGATCTCCGCCGCGATGACCGCCTGCGCATCCGTGGCGCTCTGTGCGCTGCTCGCCAGATCCGCCTCCACACGTACTTCACGTTTACCATCGAGGTGGTTGATGGCCCGGATGCCGCGCTCGATCTTGAAACCGGCCAATTCACTTAACGGGAACTGTCGACCATCCGCCGTGCGGATCCGCATGTCCTCCAGGTCGCGCAGCGAAGCCCGTTCATTCTCAGCGTAGCGCACCCAGATCTTCACCTCGTCCTCGCCGCGCTGTACACGCTGCGACTCGAGACCGAAGAATCCCTGGCGGACCTGACTCACGATGTCCTGCATGGTGAGCCCCAGCAACTGTGCCTTATCCTTCAACTGAAGTACCACCTCACGGTTGCCCGGTCGATCGGTATCCACCACATCACGGAGCGTGGAGAGCTTCTGCAGTTCGGTCCGCAGTTCAGCCTTCGCGGTGTTGAGCTCGGCGAGGTCGTTGCTGCGCAAAGAGACCGAGACCGGCTTGCCGAACGGTGTGGCCAGACCGAAGGTGAGGTTGGCCACACCCGGTATCATGCCCACCCGTTCGCGTAAACGGTTCGTGAGCTCCTCGGCCTTGAAGCCGCGCTGCTCTCCATCCAGAAGAATGATATTGAGCTTGCCTTGTTCCGCACGTGGACCGAGGATGGTCTGCACTTTCAGCACCACGTCCAAGCTATCCTCCCGGCCCTTGCTCAGCGTATCGTTCAGCATCCACACCACTTCCTCGATGCGTTGCAGTTCGTTGAACACGATGTTCTCCCGGGTGCCCGCCACCATTTCCAGGTCCACGGAAATATCATCGCGCTCGATCACTGGGAAGAAGGTGGTGCGGATCACACCGGCGCCGACGGACCCAACAGTGATGGCGAGCAGGAAGAAGGCGATGCCCACGGTAAGCATCTTGTGGCGCATGATGCGATCGAAGAACGGACCGTATCGCTTGTCGCGCAGATTGTTCATCACCCCATCCATGTAGGCCTCCACCCGATTCTTCCTACCCCTGCTCAAGCCCTTGCTGTGGGCCACGTGCGCGGGAAGGATGTATGCAGCCTCGATGAGCGAGAACATCAGCGTGGCGATGACCACGAAGGCCAGTGCCGGTGCAAAATCACCCAACCTTCCTTCGATGAAGAAGAAGGTGCTGAATGCAGCCACCGTGGTAAGTACGGAACTGACCACGGCCGGCAGTACTTTCTGAATGCCCACGAACGCCGCTTGGATCGGCGGTAGTCCGCGTTCATATTCCTGATAAATGCTCTCGGTGATCACGATACCATCATCCACCAGGATCCCGACGACGAGTATCATCCCGAAGAGGCTCATCACATTGATGGTGATGAAACCAGGAGCCAGAATGAACATGCCCGCGAAAGCGACCGGGATGCTCGCCGCAACCCAAAAGGCCAATCGCCAGTTCAGGAAGAGCGCCAGGGTGATCAGCACTAGAAAGAACCCTTGGATCCCATTCTCCACGAGCATGGCGATGCGCTGCTTCAGTACCGTGGTGGCATCACTGATGAGGGTGGTCTTCACCGTGGCGTTGCGGGCGTTGAAGTCCTCCATGTACTTCAGCGTGCTCTCCGCGATGAAGAGAATGTCCTCGCTCACCGTGCTGCTTACGGTGACCACCACACTGGGCTTGCCGTTCACGTAGTTGCGGGCAGGGTCATCCGCCCAGGTATCGCGCACATCGGCCACGTCCTTCAGGCGTAGCACGCGTCCATCGGCTCCCGCGCGCACCACGGTATTGCGCAGGCCTTCCGCCTCCATGCGTTTGTCGCGCACACGGATCAGCAGTTCCTCATCGCTGGTCTTGATCTTACCACCGGTGACATCGAGGTTCGCGCCACGAACGGCCGCTGCCGCTTGCGCAAAACTGAGGTTGTTGGCTCGCAGATCTTCCTCGCGGAAGGCCACCTCGATCTCTTCCTCCGGGAAGCCCGTGAGCTCCACCTTGCTGATACCCTCGATGCTACGGATGTCCTGCTCCACGCGGCGTGCCACGGTCTTCAGCGCCTTCAGGTCGAGGCCGTCACCACTGAGCGCAAAGCTTACCGCAGGGCGGATGTTCTCCAGCTTGAAGGTCCGGATGGGCTCCATGCCTTCGGGAAGGGACGGGATACGGTCCACGGCGTTCTTCACGTCCTGCAGCACCACATCGGTGTCAAAGCCCTTGATCACTTCGATGACGATGACGCCGCCGTTCTCCTGGCTCACGCTGCTGATGCGTTCCACACCGGTGACGCCCTTGACATCATTCTCGATCTGCAGCACCACACCCTCTTCCACTTCCTCCGGCGCAGCGCCCGGGAAGATGATCTGAACCTGGATCGTTCGGCTCTCCGTTTCGGGGAAGAGCGAACTGCGCGTGGCCTTCAGTCCGAAGAAACCGAAGATGAAGATGAGCACCATCATGGTGTCCACCGCCACGGAATACTTGATGAAGTATGCGGTCAGCCCTTTCATGGCCGGACGGGAGCTACGCGAAGTCCTTCATAGGCACCGCTCAGGCGATCGGTGACCACCAATTGTCCATCGGCCAGGCCACGCACCACGGCTTGTTCCACCCCTTGATGCAATACGGATACCGGCACCTTCTGCAGCGACGAATCCTTCACGGTATAGAGCGATCTGTCCTCCAGCAGCGCGCTGCGCGGCACACTGACCGCATTGTTCAACGAACCCGCTTCGATCGTTCCGCTCAGGTATTGTCCATCGCGCAGGTCCTTGCCAGCCACCTGAACGAAGAGCTTCACCGATTGCGTGGTGGCATCGATCACCTCACCGATACGGATGATGCGCCCGGTCCAGCTTCCCGGTCCTTCGGTGCTGGTAAGGCGCAGTGTATCACCCACGTGCACCAGCGCCAGTTCACCGGCGCCGATGGCGGTCTCCAACTCCAAGGTCCCTGGTGCAATGAATTCGCCCAAACGTGTGCCTGGTGTGACAATGGTCCCAGGTTCAACAGCGGCGCTCACTACCACCCCATCGAAAGGTGCGGTGATAGCGTACTTGGCGAGGCGCTCGTACAAAGCACGGATACCGTAATACTGATCGAGCACGCCACGACCAGCGAGATAATTACGTTCCTGCTCGCTAGCTGGTGCGGGCAACACAGGGAGTTGTCCTTCCACCGGCACGCTCTTCAGGTAGGCGTCCCACTTGGTGGCCGCTTCCGGCAGGTCGAGCCGGAGATCGGGGAGCAGTTGCACCAAGGTGCGCAGGAAAGCGCTCTGCTGTGCATTGAGCTGGGCCCGTACTTCGCTGTTATCGATGCGGAATAGCACTTCGCCCTGGCGGAAGGTGAATCCCTCTCGGAAGGTCTTGCCCGTTCGCTGGAGCGTGCCGCCCACTTCGGCATTGATGAGCATGCGGTCCGTGGCACGCAGACGACCGGTGATGGGAATGCTCAAACGCACTGGACCGTTCTGCGCGGTGAGCACACGCACAGCGCGGGCACTGGCGATCGCTTCGTTGCGCGGTGGCGAGGCCTTGCTGGAGGACAGTTTCCGGCAGGTGCCGATGCCCCCTACGATGAAGAGGAGACCGAGGATGATGGTAAGCCTTCGCTTGAGCATGCGGGCGTCAGTTGCGGATGGATCGAATGATGAATTCAGGAACGCTTTTGCGGCGCTTGATGATCATGCGACGGAAGGCCTCGTCGTTCATGCCATGGATGTGCTTCAACATGGGCTGCGCAACAAAGGGATGAGCGCAGAGGGACATGATGTTCACGAGGAGTTCACGGGGTTCGATGGCGATGATCTCACCGCGTGCGTGTGCCTCTTCCACCATGCGCAGGAATCGCGCCCGGCTCTCCTTCCCCCGATCGATGAACTCGGCCAGGCCATCGGGATCGCGGCTCAATTCGTTGGCAATGAAGAGTGGCAACATGGGGTCCTCGATCATCCGGTCAAGGTATGCCCCCACGAAGGCCTCAATGGCCGGGAAGAGCGAGTCGCATTGCTTCAATGAATCCCAGATACAGCCGAACTGACGTTGGGCGCTGTCCTTGAAAACACCCTCGAACAGTTGTTGCTTGCTGCGGAAGTAATAGTGCAGCATTGCCTTGTTGATGCCTGCCTCATCGGCCACTTCCTGCATGCGCGCACCGGCCATACCCTTGCGGGAAAAGACCTTGCGCGCGGCCTGCAGAATGCGCTCCTCAGTGGTGACCTCTTCGACCATGACCGGTTCCGGGGCGCAATATTAACCAATTGGTTAAACCGGACAGACAACACACATCATCAACGGGCGGGATGTTGAACGCGTGTGATCACAACCTTGTCAGCGGAGCCACTCCAACTCCACCCGGCGCTCGCCCGGATCACGTCCGGTGCTGCGGCTGTCTCCGTAGTAGTTCACCAGTAATCGCTCGGCAGCAATACCCCGTTGGAGCAAGTAATTGCGCACGGCCTTGGCGCGCTCCTCACTAAGACGGAGATTCACGGCAGCATCGCCGCTGCGGTCGGTATAGCCGGTAATGAGCACGCGGTCCTGTGGCGACCGGGCCAGTTGCTCGAACACCTCGTTGAGCACCACGCGGTACTCGGGATCAAGCGTGGTGCTGTTCCGCTCGAAGCGGATAATGAGGTTGCGACCGGTTAGCGCGCTGAGGTCGGCCAATGGATTGTTCTCGGCGTCCGAAGCGGATCGTCGAACATCGCTGACCTCAAGCTCCAAGCCGCTCATACGGTCCTCCAAGTCCTCCATCCGATCGCGCAGTTCCCAAAGTTCCTTGCGCTGGTCCATACGATCGATGCGCTGGTTGATGACATCCAGTTCATTCTTCAACCACATATCGCGCTTACGGACCTTGGGGTGCGGGGCGTTCGCATTATCGTTCGCCTCGGCCGACCGCTGGGCCATCTGTTCCATGATCTGTTGACCTAGCACGGGATCCACACCACCATTACCGGTATCGGCCAACTGAAGATCGAGGGCGCAGAGGAAGTTCTGCTCATCGAACACGGTACCGCAAGTCGAATTGATACGCACCGTGGTGCCCGGGTCGGCACTCTCGCCACGCAACACCTCCACAGTGGCCAACGGCAGCAGATCGGCACGCAGTTGACGCTCCAACTCCTCGCGCTGGGACCTGACGTAATAGTAGATGGCGAGGTACTTGTCCTGCTCAGCACCACCGTCCACGCCGAAGCGGGCCTGGCTCCAATCGATCTGCGTAAGCCGGTCCAGTTGGCGTCGAGTTGGCTCAGAAAGTGCCACTGCGAGCGCTTCGACCCCGAACTCCGACGCGGCCGCCTTCACCATGGCATCAATGTCAAGCACCATACGCTCGGCAGGCAGGTCGGCCTGCACGCCGTTGCGGGTGAAGTGTACACGGGTATCGAGGTAGGTCCCAATGGCGGCCTCCATCAACCGATCCAACATGAGGTGCGTACCTGAGGGCACACGGGCGCTGGGCTGCCACTGGAAGGTGGCCGTAGCACCGGGCACTGTGCGCCAAACGGCCTGGAACAGGGGATCCGCCTCATCGCCCACCTCGCGGCCCTGCACAATGATGGCACCTGCATGTTCCTCGCCCACCAACGAGAGATCCGCACTATCCTGAGCCGATGCCCGATGTGCCTGACCGAACAACTGCAGGACCAGTATGAAAGCGAACATCACTTTGCCCGAAGCCAACACATACGCTGTGCGCTTCACAAATTGACCGAGTGTCGAACAGATCGCGTTCACAACGTGTCGATGATCAGCGGACCTGCAGATCGGCGAGTTGACGACGTTCACGTGCCCAGCGATAGGCCTCTTCGCGCCAGCCGAACACCCTGAACGGGAACGCGGGCTTGTGTACACGACGGAACAATTCGCCCTGAAGCCTGCCTTGAAGGTCAGTTGTGAACAGCGCCACTGGATGGCCCTGTGCGCTGCATACGCGACGCAGCAATTCACGCGCAGGCTCCTCCACCACCACGCGTTCGGGATACACCAGCAGCACGGGGGCGGAACGTGTAGTGTCCAATGCTGCGACCAACCGGATAAGCTCCTTCATGTCGCGCACCCGCATGTTGGCACCAACGGCCAGCACCAGATGCAGGATGCCATCTTCCTTCCACAGCTCAAAGGGGCTTTGGAACGCGGGCTTTTCCCATGTAAGCATGCCGAAAGCTAGGCCCGACCAGAAGGGCTTTGACCGCCCACCGCGACCATGATCTCCACGATCAATGTGGAAAACCTCAGCGCGTCAGCACCTCCTCCAGAACGCGGCCAGTTGCCGCATCGGGCATGGTCATTCCCAAAAGCATGGAGACGGTTGGCGCAATGTCCGTGATGGACGTGCGATGGAGGACCTCCCCGGGCCGCACACCCTGCCCATAGAACAGGATGGGCACATGGGTATCGTAATTCCATGGTGCCCCATGGTCGGTGCCCTGCTTCACCATGCCGGACCAACCCGGCGAATAACCAGGTCGCAACACGAAGCAGACATCACCGCTGCGCGCGGGCATGAAGCCACGCTGAACCATATTGCGAATGCCAGTGGGATAGGTCAAGCGTACCAGATCACTGGCCGTGAGCGCCTCGGCAATGGCAGGCTCTTTCAGCAACGCATCGGCCGCGGCACGTTGCACAACGGCGGGGTCCAACTTGCGAGCCGTTATCAACGAATCATTCAGGAAGAGCTGCTCCTTTACACGCTTGCGCACCCAAGTACCCTCACCGAACCGCGCTGACAATGCGCTGTTGACCGCACCCACCAGTTCCGGCATATCCACATAACCGGCGCTGGCACGTTGGTCCTTCAGGTATTCAGGTACATCCACCGCAGCATGATCGGCGGTAAGAAAGACCGTGTAGCTTCCTTTGCCCACGTGTGCATCAAGCTCGGTGAGCAGGCGCGCCAGCTCACGATCCAGGCGGAGGTACATATCCTCGATCTCCAGCGCACGGGGGCCCACACTGTGACCGAGCTCATCCGGGGCACTGTAGCTGATGGCGAGCAGGTCGGGCACATCGTCCTTCCCCAGCGCTTCACCGACCATGGCGGCAATGGCCATATCGGTGGTGATGGTGTTGCTTCCAGGTACATACCGCAACAGTGCCGTATTGCCCCCATTGGCTTCGAGGAGGGCTTTCAGGTCTGCGGGCAGCGTGGCATTCGCGGCACCCATTAAAGGTTCCTCATATGGATTGTCGTCGGGCAACACCTGGTGGTACCGCTCAATGGGCAGCAAAAGGTCCCAGGTCCCGCTGAGGTATTTGGTAGCGAGCCCTTGTGCATTGAAGTCCTTCACCCATTGGGGCAGTTCCTTCATGTACCACGTACTGGTGGCAAAGTGACCTTCGGTGCCTTCAAAGAACCAGTAGGCCGCATCGCCGGTGCGACCGATGGGAAGGATGGCACTTCGGTCCTTCATGGCGATACCGATGGTGCGTGAGCGACCATCGAACCTACGTTCCAATTCATCGGCCATGGTGCCGGAAAGCAGGTTGAAGGGCGAGCGCTGGCCCTTGTAGCCGCTGCCACCA
>CAZQFG010000089.1:0-10584 GCA_964592515.1 uncultured Chryseobacterium sp.
AGGGGCATGGGCAGCTACCACCTTGTGCATGGTTGGGGCGCTTCCTATCCGGAGACCACGGGCTATATCATACCGACCATGCTTGCAGTAGGCGACCGGACAGGTCGTAAAGAGCTCCGTTCCCGGGCCTTGGAGGCTGCGGATTGGCTTGTTGGTATCCAGCACAAGGAGGGCGGCTGGCAGGGTGGTCGTGTCGGAGAAGTGCGTCCTCCAGTGGTCTTCAATACGGCCCAAGTGATCCGGGGAATGATGGCCGCCGAGGACGCAACGGGCAGCGAGCGTTACCGTGATGCGGCCATTCGTGCTTGCGACTGGATCGTGGAGGTGCAGGAACCCGATGGCTCTTGGGCACGCCACAATTTCCTTGGCGAACGGCGCGTGTACGATACCTACGTAGGCGCACCCCTACTTCACATGGCCGAGCGGACAGGGAATGGATCCTATCGAACGGCGGCGCTGCGCAATCTGGAATGGGTGCAATCCCGCCAGGCCACCAACGGTTGGTTCGCCGATGCGGACAATACGCGCAAGCACAATGACCGTCCCATCACCCATACCATGGCGTACACCATCGATGGGTTGATCGAGTGCCACATGCACTCCGGGGATACGCGCTACTTGAAAGCGGCCGAGCTACCAGCACGCTTGCTGCTCGACAGGTTCATGCAGAATGGTGTTCTGAACGGCAGGTATGATGCACAATGGCATGGCAGCGAAGCGGCCATCACCACCGGTTGTGCGCAACTGGCCATCGCATGGGCCCGGTTGCATGCACTAACTGGCGATGTTGCCTGGCAGGAGGGCAGTGTCCGCATGGTGCGCTGGCTGTTGGCCGTACAGGCACTTTCATCCAAGGGGCCGGGGGATGTGCATGGTGCTGTCACTGGTTCGTTCCCGCTCTGGGGGCGCTATGAGAAGTTCGCTTGCCCGAACTGGGCGCAGAAGTACCTGGCCGATGCCCTACTTTGCGCCGAGGGCTGCCTGCCCCGTTATTGAGCCGAATGGTGGTTGACCGCACGTTCGATCCGATCGCAGAGTTCCTTCGTTCCGCGAAAGCGGTACCCGATCGTCCTGCGCTCGCCGTCGATGGCACTGAATGGTCCTATGCACAGCTGGATCACCTTTCCTCACAGGTGGCCGCTTGGTGCAACGCGCATTGCTCCGAGGAGTCCCGGGTCGCTGTGCACGGCGCGAAGACGGTTTGGGCCTATGTGGCCATCCTCGGCATACTCCGCTCGGGCAGGTCCTACGTTCCGTTGCATCCCGAGCATCCTCCACAGCGTTGGTGCACCATGCTTGAAAGGGCTGCGGTGCGCACGGTGCTCTGTGCATCCGAACACACTTCCTCCGTTTCATTGCCGCCCTCGTTCATGGTGGTTGATGAGCATGCGTTACAAGCCCAAGCGCCAAGTGCCGAGGTGCGTGTTGGTCCAGAGGCCTACCTCATGTTCACGTCGGGGAGCACTGGTGTTCCCAAGGGTGTACCGGTGGGCCGCGCTCAATTGGCAGCCTACCTCCGTCATGTCGCACGTGCTTTTCCATTCACGAGCACGGACCGGTTCACGCAGTTCTTCGCGCTCTCGTTCGATCTGAGCGTGCACGATCTGTTCGTCTGTTGGGGTGCGGCCGCGTGTTTGTGCGTGCCATCATCGGACGCCGTGTTGCGCGCAGTGTCCTACGTGCGCGAGCAGCGCATTACGGTCTGGTTCTCGGTGCCCTCGCAGGTCGCTTTGATGCGACGCATGCGCAGTCTGGTGCCGGGATGCATGCCCGATCTGCGGCTGGCGTTCTTCTGTGGCGAAGCCCTTTCAACAGAGGTGGCGCGCAATTGGTGCCATGCAGTGCCATCGGCGGCCTCCTACAACTTGTACGGTCCTACGGAGACCACCATCGCCATTGCCGTTCAACCGCTCACCTCCACCAAGCTTGATGGAACGGACGAGGTGGTGCCATTGGGCAGGGTGTTCCCCGGCCATCGCGCGCAGGTACTGCATGACGATACACCATCCCTTGTGGGAGAAGGGGAACTTCTGCTGGCCGGGCCACAGGTGAACGCAGGTTACTTGAATGATGAAGCGGCCACCAAGCGTTGCTTCCGTTCGTTCGGACCTGATGAGGTGCGCTGGTACCACACGGGCGACCGTGTGCGCATGGATGCCGATGGTGTGCTGCATTTCATGGGCAGGATGGATGACCAGGTGAAACTGAACGGGCATCGCGTGGAGCCCGGTGAAGTGGATGCCGTACTTCAGCCCTTGCTGAACGGCGGGAATGCTGTCACCGTGGCCGTGAAGCTCGATGGCGGGTTGAGGCTGGTTACTTTTATCGACGTGCCTGCGGATACCGGGCCGATGTTCGCCGCGTTAAGAACACGACTACCAGAGTATATGGTCCCAGTGCGCATAATACCGATCGAAGCCTTCCGCTACGGTCCGCATGGTAAGCTCGATCGGAAGGCGCTGATCACACTTGCCCAGAATGGATAGGAAGGAACTGCGAGCGCTATTGTGCAAGCGGATCGAAGGTCGTTCGAGCGCGCTCGGTCTGACCAATGCCGAGTTGACCGATGATCTGGACCTCTTGCGATCGGGTGTGCTTGATTCACTCTCCTTCGTTGACCTGATGGCCGGCCTGATGGATGCAACGGGCAAGGAACTTGACCTGGAGAAAGCCTTGGAGAACCGCAAGGCGAGCAACATCGGCGGTTTGTTGGACCTCTTCGCCTGAAGCATGCAACGCGCCAATATCCGTTGTATCCGGTCGGTCGATGATCCAGCGCTGCATCAACTGCCTGCTCTTTTCGAGGCCATGCACCATGGCATGGAGGCCCAGGGTATGCAGTTGAAACTGGCTCCCGGAGGTGCGTCGAAATGGGTGGAGGATGCCGCCAGGAGCGCAGAGCGCTTTGGGCGCTTTGTGGTGGCGGAGCGCGATGGTACAGTGGTCGGATTCGCTCATGGCGCGGTGAAACTTGCACCCGAGCATCTGGGTGGCGCACGCTTGGGTCACATCACGCATGTCTTTGTGGATCCCGCTTCGCGAGGTCAAGGTCTGGGGAAGGACATGGTGGCGGAGCTGCGTTCGTGGTTCACGGCTAAGGAGGTTGCTTCCATCGAGCTCCAGGTCGTTGTGGGCAATGAGGAAGGCCTGCGGTTCTGGCGTTCCATGGGCTTCGCGGTGGAGCTTCTCCAAATGCGCAACGGCTGATCTCATGGCCCTGAAGGAACTACCCCAAAAGTGTGGTGTAAGGCCCGGCATGGTGGTGGTGCTCATGGCCGACCTCACCCGCATGGCATGGCGCTCCCGCAGGTCGGGCCAGGCGTTCAGTGCTGCCGCACCGCTTGATTCGTTCATTCATGCCGTGGGACCTCAGGGCACGGTGCTGGTGCCTACCTACAACTTTGATCTTCGTTCCGGTGAAGCGTATGACCCGCTTCGGACCCCACCGATCACCGGCGCTCTTGGCATTGCGGCGCTGGCCCATCCGGCATTCCGCAGGACCTCTCACCCGTTGCATTCGTTCGCTGTATCCGGGGCGTTGGCGGACGAGTTCGTTCAGGCCGATGATCTGAGCAGTTTCGGTCCACGTTCCGTATTCGCCTTGCTTCGAGAACGCAAGGCCGTGCAGGTGGCGCTCGACCTTTCGTTGAACGATTCCTTTACCTATGTGCACCATGTGGAGGAGATGGAGCAAGTGAACTATCGTCGTTGGGAGCGGTTGATGTTGCACGTGAGCAATGGATCTGGGGCAACGGTCGCCAAGGAGTTCAAGCGCTTCGCCAAACGCCATGGGCACAGCAACGTGTTACACGATCTGGAGCCATTGTTGGTCAGTGCGGACGTTATGCGTGAACTGAATGTTGACGGCACCACTGCATTGGTCATCGAACTGGATGGAGCACATGCCGTAGTGGCCGATGATATCCGGAACAACCGGGCACGAAGTATCCATCACTTCAGCTTCGATCTGTGGTTGCGCGATACGCTGAGACCTTTCCTTCGTTCACGCGGGGCTTCGCGCTCTGCCAAGTCCCTGTTGCCCCATGCTGCTCATCAGGGTCGATGATCCATCGCCGCGTGCGCAGTATGCGCTGAAGCACCTGCTTGGCCGCATGACGGGTTGGTCCGTTGCTTTCGCGGCAACCGAGGAGGAGTTCAGGAGCAGCACGCTGCCCAGGTTGCGCTATGGCGCACGTGCCGATACGAACGATCCAGCATTGGTGTTGCACGCCTCGGGCGTGCTGGCACGCGCTGGCACGGTGCTCGAAGAACCTTCCGTGGGCATGGAGGCAGGTATCCCGATACTGTATCCATCCTCTGCCGGCGATGATCCAGTGGCCGGGACCTTCTATCTGCTCTCGCGGTGTGAGGAGTTCCGTTCTACGCGTTACGATGTCCATGGGCGTTTGCCTTCGGACGCGCATTTCGCCGTGCGCCATGGGTTCGAGCAACTGCCGGTGATCGACCACTGGATGTGGCGACTGGTCGTTGCATTGCGTGCACGTTTCCCGGAGCTGCCTGAACCTGCCACCACTTATCGTCACGTACTGACCGTTGACGTGGACAACGGGTCCATGGTCCTCGGCAGGCCGGGATGGAAACAAGCAGGCGCCATCGTTCGCGGGCTGGCCAAAGGTGATATCGCCGAGGTGCGCACACGCATACAGGTGCTGATCGGCCGATCGCCTGACCCCTTCGACCGCTACGACAAGTTGGTGCAACTGGCAAGGTCGGGCCAGGTCGATCGCATGATCGCCTTTCTGTTGATGCGTGGCGAAGGTGCCTTCGACCACGCTTCCGATCATCGGCATGCACTGATGCGAAAGCGGATCGTCGAGATGGACGAAGCCTTCGAAGTGGGGCTTCACCCTTCTTATGCGAGTTGCGTTGACCAAGCTATTGCGCAGGAGGATCGTGCGCGTTTGGAGGGCATCGTGAAGCATCCCGTGCGCATCGGTCGCCAGCATTTCCTGCGTTGGCGCTTCCCGAATACGTTGGCCTACTTGAACGAACAGGAGTTCACGGAGGACCATACGTTGGGCTTCAGTGATCGTCCCGGATTCCGCGCTGGAACCTGCACGCCGTTCCCGTGGTATGATCTGGAACACGAGTGCGAGACCGACCTGATGCTTTGGCCCTTTGCCGTAATGGACAGTGCGTTGCACGACCGTATGGGCATGGGCCCCGAAGATGCCGCCCGTACCATGTGCGCTGTCAGCGATGCGGTGCGTGCAGTCAAGGGCACCTTCGTCAGTGTGTGGCATGATCGCTTCCTCAGCGGATATGGGGCTTGGCGTGGTTGGCCAGAAGCGTTGAACTCCGTGGTCGCCCATGCGCGCTCATGATCGGGCATCTGGAACATAGCAGTATCGACAAGGCATGGTGGGATGCGCAGCTGTCGCGTTGTGTGGATCGGACGTGGTACGCGCAGAGCTGGGTGCTTGATATCGCATCACCCGGATGGAATGCCATGGTGGACCGTGAGCGAGAAGCATTGATGCCGCTCACGTGGCGTTCCCGCATGGGCATCCGCTACCTGCACCAGCCCTTCGGTCTACAGCAGCTTGGCGTGTTCGCACCAACGCGTGATCAGGTACTGGTCAATGCCGTGCTATCCGCTGTGCCGGCGCAGTATCGCTATTGGGACATCTACCTCCATGAGGCAATGACCGATGTTCCCATCGGCCGCACGGAGCCTTGCACACAGCAGGTGCTGGATGTGTTGCACGATACGGAAGCCCAGCGTGCGGGCTATTCGCAAGGCCATCGACGCAATCTGCGCAAGGCTGAGGCTGCAAGGGAACTGCTCACGTGGGAGGTTGATGCATCGACATTCACCGGACTTTTCCGCAGCACCACGGCCGCACGCTACGGAGTGCCAGAGCGGAGCCTCGTGATGATGCACGATCTGATCGTGGCCGGGATCGATCGGGGTGAGATCCGGATAATTGGTTTGAAGGAGCACGGTGTGTTGCAAGCGGCCGCCTGTTTTGTGGAATGGGACGGGCGAGCAATACTCCTCAAATCGGCCAGCAATGCGCGTGGACAGGAACTGCATGCCATGTTCCTCCTTATCGATGAGTACCTGGCGACCGCCGGGGCGGATATCCGACTCCTGGACTTCGCGGGCTCGAACACCCCGTCCGTGGCGCGTTTCAATGCGGGTTTCGGTGCGCGGTCAACGGTATATTTACGCCTGCTGCGGAACGCACTTCCCGTGCCGTTGCGATGGCTTAAACGATGATGGTCCCATGGTGTTGGAACTGGTAAAACAGCGGAGCGTGGTCGGGCATTTCCTCGCTGAGATGCGCGATGTGAACGTGCAAAAGGACCCCATGCGGTTCCGTCGCAACCTGGAGCGGGTGGGCGAGGTGATCGCCCTCGAACTGAGCCGAACTTTGGAGTACGAGCAGTGCGACGTGACCACTCCTTTGGGCGTAGCGCATGTGGAATTGCTGAAGGAACAACCAGTTCTGGCCACCATCCTGCGCGCAGGATTGCCTTTGCACCAAGGCATGCTCAACTACTTCGACCGCGCGGACAGTGCGTTCGTGAGCGCCTATCGCAAGCACCGCAAGGGCGAGGATTCCTTTGAGATCCAAGTAGAGTACCTGTCCAGTCCATCCCTTGAGGACCGTGTGGTGATCCTGTGCGACCCCATGCTGGCCACCGGACAGAGCATGGTGCTGGTGTACAAGGCGTTGCTCCGTCTGGGACGGCCCAAGGCCCTTCATGTCGCATCGGCCATTGCCAGTGCCGAAGGGTTGGAGTATGCCAAGCTGCACTTACCGCCTGGTACGCGTTTCTGGATCGGGGCCATCGATGAGGAGATGACCGCACAGGCCTACATCGTGCCCGGTCTGGGCGATGCGGGTGATCTCGCCTACGGAAACAAGCTCTGATCGTCGTGCATCCGCTGGCCGAGATATTGTCAGTGGTGGCGTGGGGCATGCTGAAAATGCTGGTGGCCGCTGGCCTGGGTGCAGGGCTCGGATTCGGATTTCTGCAGAACTTCATCTGCACAGCGGTCGGTGGTTGCTTGGGCGTACTGATCTTTTACGGGCTCAGTGAGCGGCTGACGGAGCGTGCGCGTTTGCGCTGGCTTCGCAAAAGGAACCTTGCCATTGCGAAAGGTGAAGGAAAGGTGGCGCCCATCTTCACCAAACTGAACCGGCGCATCATACGCATCAAGCGCACAAGCGGCTATTGGGGCATTGCCGCCCTCACACCATTGGTGCTCACCATCCCGTTGGGCGGAATTCTGGCCGCGCGGTTCTTTCACCATGAGCGCCGCGCCATACCGACCATGTTGCTCTCCGTGGTTGTGCAGGCGCTGTGTGTCACCGCTGTGATCACCGGGTTCATGGGTCGGTTCACCGGCTAGCGATCATGCGGAAGTACGCCCACGTTTTCTTTGATCTGGACCACACGCTGTGGGACTTCCGCACCAATTCGCGCGCCACGCTGGCCGAGCTGCATGCCGATGAACGTCTCGCCGATCATGGTGTGCCCGATGCTCATGCGTTCATTGAGGTATATGAGGAGGTGAACCAGGTGCTCTGGGCGCGTTATGAGGCAGGGCGGCTACACAAGGATGTGCTGCGCGTGCTGCGTTTCCGCAATACGTTGCTGCATTTCGGCGTACGCACCAATGGGCTGGCCGAACGGATCGGAGAAGCCTACTTGGAACGCTGTCCTACCAAGCCGCAACTGATGCCCGGTGCGCGTGAGCTGTTGGACGCGCTGCATGGGCACTACCGCCTGCATATAATCACCAATGGGTTCGATTCGGTGCAGCGTGTGAAGCTGGAGAGCAGCGACCTGGGCCGGTATTTCGATGTGGTACTGAGCAGTGAACGGGCAGGGGCGCGAAAGCCCGATCCGCGCATTTTCGTGAAGGCCCTGAAGCTGGCCGGTGCAGAGGCCGCATCAAGCCTGATGGTGGGCGATAACCAAGAGGCCGATATGCTTGGGGCGCGCCAGGCCGGCTGGGACCACGTGCACTATGCCGCAGAGACCACACCCGATGCGGAGTCCACCTACCGCATCAAGCATTTCGATGAGCTTGGCGACCTGCTCCTAGGAGGGCAGTGAGTCCGGCTGGAAGATGTACTCCATCTGCTCGCGGTGGCCGTTGATGTGGCTGTACCGCTCGAACAGCAGGGACGAACCGCTGGACGGTTTTCCCCGGAAATCGATGTCGCCCTTTTCGGGGTGCACGGTGAACAGGAGGCTGTCGCCTTTCACGGTCACGGGAACGTTATGCAGACCCATGGCGGGATCACCCTTGGTCTCGCGGATCAGGAACTTGGGCAGGTCGGCCTCCATTTCACGCGTGCCGTTGATCAGCACCACGCGTCCTTCCGGGAAGTAGCGCATCAACCGGATCACGTCGCCGCTCTCCGTGCGGTAGTGGCCATCAAAACGCAAGGGTATGCCTGCGAAAGGTCCGGCCGGCGTTTCAGGAACGGTCGGTGCTGGTCCTTGCTCCGATGGGATCAGGTGCAATTCGCGCAACAGTAGCAACACCGTCAGCACGGCGATGACAACGACGAGCACGGTCTTGATGGAACGCGACATGGGTTCAGTGTTCGAAGTGACCAATAATGGTGCTGCAGCCCGTCACCTTCTGACCAATGTTCACATCGACCTTGGCGGAGAGGGGCAGGTATACATCCACGCGGGAACCGAACTTGATGAAGCCGAACTCGGTGCCTTGCTGGGCCGGGCTTCCCTCGCGACTGTAGGTGCAGATGCGGCGGGCCAGAGCACCCGCGATCTGGCGGAACAGCACTTCGCCATGCGCAGGGTGCTTCACCACCACCGTGCTGCGCTCGTTCTCGGTGCTGCTCTTGGGGTGCCAGGCCACCAGGTATTTACCGGGGTGGTACTTGTAATAGCTGGTTGTGCCACCAATGGGGTACCAGTTCACGTGCACGTTAAGCGGGCTCATGAAGATGCTCACCTGGATGCGACGATCATTGAAGTATTCGGGCTCGTGCACTTCCTCAATGGCCACCACCTTGCCATCCGCTGGCGCCACGATCTGTGCGCTGGTGGCCTGTGATCGGCGGGCCGGTACCCGGAAGAACCAGATGATGATGGCGTACACCACCAGTAGCGCAGCGGAGAGCAGGATGATGAGCGCCTGCGGCAGAACAGGCCAGTTCCAAAGGCAGAACAGGAGGCCGAAGACAACGGCCGTGCTCAGTAAGAGGGTGGGGGTGCCTTCGCGGTGCAGGTGCATGTACGGGGTTGAGCGTGGCCAAATATAGCCGGAGGTCCTCAGCCCTTGCCGATCAGGTGCAGGTAGAGCACCATGGCCGGTGCGGCGATCAGCATGCCATCGAACCGGTCGAGCAGGCCTCCATGGCCTGGCAGAAGATGGCCCGAGTCCTTCACGCCACGTGCACGTTTGAAGGACGATTCAAGCAGATCGCCCAAGGTGCCCGTGACCGCCACCAATGCACCGGCACCCATCCATTCCATGGGCGTGAGGTAGGGCAGCCAGCGTGCCACCAGCCAACCGACGCCCACGGCGAAGAGCACACCGCCGAGGAAGCCCTCCACGGTCTTCTTCGGGCTAACGGCCGGCAGCAATTTGTTGCGACCAATGGCGCGGCCCACCAGGTAGGCACCCGTGTCGTTGGTCCACAGCATCACCATGAAGGCCACGAACTGGCTGCTGCCATTGGAGAACAGGTGGGTGAGCGTGCCGAAGGGTACACCCACCAACAGCAACTGCGTGAAGTAGGTGCCCACCACCTGTTCGGGGCGTGTGGTGCCGCGGAACAGGAGCCAGATGCTGGAGATCAGCAACAGCAGGAACACCAGGCCAAGCACTTCGAGCCAACCCCATTGGTCGGTGAAGGCGATCATGGAGATGCCGACATACACCGTGGCGGCCAGCAGCATGCCCCACATGTCCACGGTATCGTCCTCCGTTTCTAACACAAGGCGGCGCATTTCGCGGGCGGCGAGCACGCACACCGGCAGAAAGAGCAGCATGGTGGTGAACGGTCCGGCCCAGGCGGCAAGCAGCGTGACTGCAACATACACGGCCCCGGTGATGGAGCGTAGGGCGAGTTCGTTCAAGGGAGCGGTCGTGTGGGTGGTGCCGCAAGGTAAAGGCCCGGTGGCTTACGCGCACCGGGCCTTCCCATAGTGTGGTCGAATATGGACCTACTCGGTCGTTGTGCCAGCGGTGCTGGTGGGTGCCGTGTCCACAGCGGTTCCCTTGTCATGGCCGTTGGTGGCGGGCGCTTCTTCGCGCTTCTGGAACGGACGGTCGCCGAAGATCTTCTCCAGGTCCTCCTTGAAGATCACTTCTTTTTCCAGCAACTGGGTGGCCAGGGCGGTCAGCTTGTCCTTGTTCTCGCTAAGGATGTGCTTGGCGCGCTGGTATTGGCCTTCCACCAATTTGCTCACCTCCTCATCAATGGTCTTTGCGGTGTGCTCGCTGTACGGCTTGCCGAAGGTGTATTCGCTCTGTCCCGTACTGTCGTAGTAGCTGATGTTGCCCACGCGCTCGTTCAGCCCGTACATGGTCACCATGGCGTATGCCTGCTTGGTCACCTTTTCCAG
>CAZQFG010000090.1:0-10500 GCA_964592515.1 uncultured Chryseobacterium sp.
CGGTCTTGCTGGTGCGGGTGCGGGTGGCTTGCAGGATGCCGAAGGCCGTGCGGCATACCAGTTCCTCGCGGCCGCCATCCTCATCGGCAAGGAAGATGCCATCACCAAGACCATCGAGGAACAAGGGGCCCATGTCGGTGCTGCTGTGCAGGACCAGGTCGTCCTTGTGGATGTGGCCATAAGCGCGACCGATGATCACAGGCGTTTCGCAGCTGTGCTCAAGCAGCCTGAAGAACAGCCGACGCTGCTCGGCCATACCATGGGTGTTGTCCGTGTCGATCAACAGGACGGCCGTATGGTCGTTCTTCAGCTTCGCGAGGAAGGCCTCATCCAGATCGGGCAGCGTGGCATACACCAGGTTGAACTGCGGGTGTTGCTCCACCCCGGCGAGGTAGTCCTTCTTCTGGAGGAAGGGGTAGTGACGCGGCTTCTCCTTGTTGGCCGACCATGCGGCGTGGTCCTGCACGATCCCCAAGGTGCCCGGTATCTCGAAGTCAATGCTGTTCTTGCCGATGTATGCGTAGTCGCAGGCCTGGTCGGTGATGTTCCACTTGTCCAAGGGCACGCTGTAGCGATAGCCCCAGGCGAAGAAGGTGGCGGGCGTGATCTTCTCCTTGTTGCTCAGGTCGGCCATCACCACAGGGACGTTGCGCGCGCCCATATTGAGCACTTCGCGGGTGTGACGTCGCTGGTGCATGAAGGGGTCGATGGATACCTGCTCCACTGCAGGGATCGGTGCATGGCCCTTGCGCTCGTTATAGCGGTCCACCAAGGCACGCGCTACGGGGATCTCGAACTCGGGGTCCTCGGTGAGGCTTACGCGCACGGTGTCGCCGATGCCATCCTCCAGCAAGGCCCCGATGCCCGCCGCGCTTTTCACGCGACCGTCCTCGCCGTCGCCCGCTTCCGTCACACCCAGGTGCAACGGGTAATCCCATCCTTCGGCCATCATGCGGTGCACGAGCAGGCGGTATGCCTGCACCATCACCTGCACGTTGCTGGCCTTCATGCTCAGCACGATCTCGTGGTAGTTCTCGTCGCGGCAGATGCGCAGGAACTCGAAGGCGCTCTCCACCATGCCCTGCGGCGTGTCGCCATGGCGGTTCAGGATGCGGTCGCTGAGGCTCCCGTGGTTGGTGCCGATGCGCATGGCAGTGCCGTGCTCCTTGCAGATCCTCACCAGCGGCGTGAAGCGTTCGCGGATCCGCTCCAGTTCCTCCTCGTACTGGTCGTCGGTGTACTCGCGCACATCGAACTTCTTCTTGTCCGCGTAGTTGCCGGGATTCACGCGCACCTTCTCCACGATACGGGCGGCCACTTCCGCGGCGTTCGGCGTGAAGTGGATGTCGGCCACCAAGGGTGCACTGAAACCCGCCGCGCGGATCTGCTTCTTGATCTCGGCGAGGTTCTCGGCGTCCTTCTTGCTCGGCGCAGTGATGCGTACCAGCTCACACCCGGCCTCGATCATGCGGATGCTCTGGGCCACGGTGGCCGCGGTGTCCATGGTATCCGTGGTGGTCATGCTCTGCACCCGGATGGGGTTGTCGCCCCCGATGCCGATATCGCCGATGCGCACGGCGCGCGTCTTCCATCGTTCGTAGCGGGTGAGACTGGGACAATACTGCCAGGGAGCGAGAAGGGTGGAGGACATGAGCCGGTGGCCGCTGGATATGCCGCAGCGAAGATACCGGGGAACACCCGGGCCGGTGGCTTGGTTCAGTCCATCAGGGGTGCCGCTGCACCGTTCTTCCCGTTCCCCTCCACAAAGGTCCAGCCCGCGTTCTCCACCACGGCCTTCAGGATGACCAGGAATTCCCCTTGTTGCTCCTCTGCTTTCGTGAACAACCCGCTGGCCGGGATCTTCGCCTGGATGCGCTGTTTGGCCTGGGCGTTCATCCGTGTGTGGTCGGCGGCGCTGAAGGCGTTGAAGGTGCCCTCTTCAAGGTCATAGTACTTCACATCATGCTCCAATGAAAGCAGCTTGGGCTTGCCCATACCGGTAAATCGCACGGTGCGGGTGGCATCGTCGAATTCCAGCCCCATGCCTTCGAGGTCGTAACCCACTGAGGCTCGGGCCTTCACCAAGAGCATGGCCTGCTTGCGGTTCCAGGGCAGGTCCCTGGTCCAATCGAACCAGGCGGCGTTGGCGTCGCTGAACGTGATCACTTCGCTGAAGTCCCCTTCCACGGTCACCAGCTTCAACACCGGCCGCACCCGCTCCAACAGCACGGTGGAGTCCACTTGTTCGGTGGGGGCTTCGGGCTTGTAGGCTTCGCGGGTGATAAAGAATACCAGCAGCCCGAAGGCCAGTAGCAGCAGGATCCCTTTGATGCGTCCCATGATGCAAAGGTCGTCAGCCCTGGGTGAGCGGATCGGGTTCCACCACTTCCTGTGCGTTGCGCTTCCGCTGCAACCAGCCGTTCACGAAAAGGGAAAGTAGAATGAGGGCGATGCCGACATACGAACCCGTCGTCATCTTCTCCTCGGCGCCCCAGATGAGCAAGGCGATGATGATGGTATATACCGGCTCCAGGTTCACGGTGAGCATGACCGTGAAGGGCGAGAGCTGGCGCATGACGGCAATGCCGGCCACGAAGGCGAACGAGGTGCACACGAAGCCGAGCAGTAGTTGGTAGACAATATCGCTGGTGGGCAGCTCCCAGAGGGGTGGTGGCAGGTCGCCCTTGAACGTAAGCCAACCGCCGATCACCAGCACCACGGCACCCATCTCGTAGAAACCGATTCGGATCGCATTGTCGCGTTGCACCAGTTTCGCGTTGATCACGTTGAACCAAGCGCTGAGCAGCGCGCTCAGTGTGGCCACGGCGATGCCCAAGCGATGCTTGGTCTCCAGGCCGAAGATCAGGAACAGCGCGGCTACCACCACGGTGCCGAGCACCACTTCGTAGATGCGGATCTTGCGCTTGAACCAGAAGGGCTCCATCAGGGCGGTGAACACGGTGCTGGTGCTGAGGCAGGCGGCAGCCAGACTGGCCGTGCTGATCTTGATGGCGCCGTAGAACGTGATCCAGTGCCCGGTGATGATGACGCCTGTGAGCAGGTAGTGCTTCAGGTCGGGTGTGCGGGGCGAAATGGTGTGGCGCAACCACCATGCGGCCAGGGCCAGGCCCAGCATGCCGATCACGGTACGGGTGTACACCAGGTGCAGCGTATCCTGCTGGATGAGCTTGCCCAGAATGCCGGTGAAGCCCCAGACGAACACCACAAGGTGCAGGAGCAGCAGGGCGTTCCTTCGGGCGTGCATGGCGTTCGGCGCGCCAAGTTAGCCCGCTGTGCTCAGCGGATGGCGTCGAGCTTCTCGCGCAGCGAACCCACCAGGGTCTCCTGTCGCGTAATGGCCTCCTGCTTCCGCAGCTCGTCCTCGTCGAACTTCTTCACTTGAAGCTCCAGTTCTTCGCCCTTCTTCACCATGTTGCGCTCGGTCTCCAGTGCCTTGCGCTCGGTATCCTGGGCCTTGGTCTGCTGTTTCAGCAGATCGTTCAATTCCTTGGTGCCGGCATCGCTGGGCGTTTGTGCCACGTCAAGGCGCTTGGCCTCTATCCGCGGGGCCAGATCATCCATGGTGGCGCGTGCTTTCTGCTGATCGGTAACGGCCTCGGCCGCGCGTTGGCGACTTTTCTCGATGCTGCTTTTCGCGCGCTCCCGTTCGCGTTGCAGGTTGCTCAGTTCGGTGCGCAGCTGGGTCAGGCCTTTCTCGGCCGAGGTGATCTCTTGTTGTGCGAGTTGGCGACGTAATGCAGTGGAGTGCTGTTGCACAAAGGCTCGAGCTGCTTCATAGGCCCTTTCGTTGCTGGTGGGGCCCACAAAGCCCGCTGTGGTCAGTATGGCCACATGTGCGGTAAGGAGCGGGCTGTTCTTGCGCTGTTCGGCCTTCACCAGTATGCGTACGGTGTCCGGGCTTACCTGGGGCAGCAGGGCGCCCGCGGCGATCACCTCTTTCTTCGTGCTCACGCTGGCGCTCATCTTCTTCAGCTCATCGCGCCAGTAGCTCTCCACATATTTCACATCGGTGCCCTCGAACACGAAACTGAACGTGGGATGTACGCCGTTGCTGAAGGCGAAGGAGGAAGGCGTTACACTGGTCTGCGCGAACGTGAGGTCGACGCACAGAAGGAGTGACGCGGCCAGTAGCGTGTTCCGTAGGGTGATCATGGGCGTTAGGTGCATGCAATGGCCGTGCCGTTCATTCCTCGTCATCATCATCCACCTGCGAAACACCACCGCTCACGGCGAATTTCATCACGTCGGTGGCGCGGGCATCGAGCGCGGTCACATTGGACCTGGGCACGATCACCAGGTTGCCGCTCCAGGCGAAAGCATGCGGCAGGTAAACGGCCACCATGTCGCTGCCCAGCCCGATGTGGCTGAGGTCTTCCTGCGTAATGAAGCCCACCCGGCGCACATCCATGCCGCTGCCCAGCTTCACCAGCACGGGCCGGTCGAATTTCTTCTTGTTGCCCACGAAGGCGGCCACCATGTCCTTCAGCGCACCGTACAGGGTCTTTAGGAAAGGGATGCGCTGCAGCAGGTCCTCGCCGATCTCTGCCAGAGGCTGGAAGAGGATGGTGCTGCCCAGCCAGCCTGCCACGGTGACGATTGCCAGCAAGGTCAACAGCCCCAGCCCGGGGAAGTCGAGCTTGATGATACCGTCCAGGAAGGCCAGTACCTGGAACAGGGCCCAGATGGTGATGGTGATGGGCACCAGCAGCAGTAAGCCCCGGAGGAAATACCCGAGCACTGTGGTGTGGATACGACGCGTGGTCTCGCTCATGGGCGTAAAGTGCGGCAAAGCTAGGTCGCCTATGGACGGGTCCGCTTCAGCCCAGTTGCTCGCGCAACTTCTTCGGCAGCGATGCCATGACCAGCGCATGGCTGTGCTCGGCGAGCTCCAGCAGTAACCTGTCCGGCACGCTGCCATCGGTGATCACCGTGTTCCAATGGCGTTTGTTCATGTGGTAGCCGGGGGTGATGCCCGCATGACGTTCCCGTAGCTCCACCGCCCGCTCCGGATCGCACTTCAGGTTCACGCTGGTGAAAAGGTCCACGTCCATCAGCGCGAAGATCTTGCCACCTACGCGGAAGGCGAGGGTGTTCTCATCGAAAGGAAGGTCCTCGGAGAAGCCGGGCAGGTGGGTGCAGTGGTCGCGGAACTCTGCCAGGGTCATGGCAGCAAAGCGTATAGCACTGGCCGGCTTGGAGCGGCATCGTTCATCAGATGCGGCAGTTGCAGCTCCAGCAGGAACTCACCGTCGCGGACATCGGGCGGCACCAGTAGCAGTTCGGTGATGGTGCGCTCCAGGTCAACGGTGTTGGGAAAGTCCCAGAACGCATGGTGCGCGGCCAGCACGCCGCCATCCTCTTCGCGGTCCACACTGGGCAGGTCCAGCAGCAGGTGTTTCACGCCGATGCTGCGGAGCCAGGCGCATGCGGTGCTCTGTAGATAGCAGGGGTTGGTGCCGCTCCAATCGCGGTGATCGCGGTCCTGTTCGTTGGGCAGGGTGCGCAGGATCAGTGCTTCGGGCGGACGTTCGTTCACCACGTTGCGCAGCTGCTCAAGGGTGATCACGTGGTCCACCTTGGCATCGGGTGCACGGCGCGTCTCGGGCAGCAGGCTCACCAGCTGGGCGGTGAAGAAGTAGCGTTTCAGCAGGTTGCCCACCGGGTGGATCTCGGGGCTGATGTGCCCCACGCTCTCGGTGTGTGTGCCATGCCCGTGCGGGTTGAAGTGCACGTTGCGGAAGTTCACCGGGGACCCGGCCTTTACGGCGTAGATAACGTCGCCATTGCGCACGGGTTCCATGCGCACGGGATCCACCCACCAAGCGCGCAGTTGGTCCGGGCCATCATGCAAAGGCAGTGACAGGTCGATGGGTTTCGACAGGTCCACGCGGAAGTTGCGTCCCTTATGGCTGATCTCGGCGATCATCGGTGACGAACAGGTCGGCTGCGATGCGGTCTGCGAAATGGCGTCCCGCTTTGCTCAAAACTAAGCGCCCGTCCGTCACCAACAGGTGTCCGCGTTGCATGTGCTGCTCGGCGGCCTTGCGGTTCTGTGTGAGGGCGTCCATTTCAAGCTGATCGATCCGTACGCCCGCGATGGTACGTAGGCCGGTGAGCAAAAGTTCGTTGGTGCGTTGTGCAGGGGTAAGCTTCTCCTGCTCCCAATAAGGCTGTTCCGCACCGATCGCGGTGATGTAACGCGCATTGTGGGCCACGTTCCAACGACGTTCGGTCCCATTGAAGGAGTGCGCCGAAGGGCCGATGCCGAGGTAATTCACTCCCTGCCAGTAGCTGGTGTTGTGGCGGGAGAAGTGGCCCGGCAGCCCGAAGTTGCTGATCTCGTAGTGCACCAGTCCCGCCTGTTCCATCCGTTCCATCAGCCGGTCGAACTGGGCGCTCTGGGCATCGTCGCCGGGCATGTTCACCATGCGCTTGCCCACTTGGTGTGCAAGGGCGGTGCGGGGTTCCACGGTAAGGCAGTAGGCGCTCAGGTGCGGCATGCCACTGTCCAGGGCAATGGCGAGCTGTTCGTCCCACTCGGCCAAGGTCATCTCCGGCAGGCCGTAGATCAGGTCGATGGTCCAGCTTGCGAACCCGGCCTTGGCGATCAGGTCGATGCTCCGCAGGGCTTGTTCCGCGTTGTGCGCACGGCCCATCCACAGCAGGCGGTCCTCGCGGAAGCTCTGTGTGCCGAGGCTTAGGCGCGTGATGCCGAGCCCCTTCCATTCGGCAAGGCGTGCCGGCGTGATGTCGTCAGGATTGCACTCAAGTGTTACCTCTGCGTTCGCGGCCACATGGAACAAGGACCGGCACTGTTCCAGAAAGGCGTCGATCTCCTTAGGGTCCAACAGGCTTGGAGTGCCCCCTCCGAAGTAGATGGTCTCCACGGTCCCTTGCACTTCTGCTGCGCGTTGGTCCAGTTCGTGGTGCATGGCGCCGATCATGGCCTCGCACTGTTTCAGCGAGGTGCTGAAGTGGAAGTCGCAGTAGGTGCAGGCTTTCCGGCAGAAGGGGATATGGAGGTAGATGCCGGGCATGGTCAAGCTTCGAGCTTCAAGTCGCAAGTGTCAAGGTTCAAGCCCCAAGCCCCAAGACACAAGAGGCAAGATACAAGGCATGTATGTCGAGACATCGGATGCAATGGCAAAGACAAGACATATTGGAAGCCGGTGGACGGACCTTTACCAATGGCGACTTGGGTCTTGTTATTCCTCGCTCACCAACGCTTTGCCCAACACGCCCCGCTTCAAGGTGATGCGGAAGGTGGTGCCCTTGCCGGGTGCGCTGCGCAGCACGAAGATCTGCCCGCCGTGGTATTGCTCGATGATGCGCTTGCTCAGTGAAAGGCCCAGGCCCCATCCGCGTTTCTTGGTGGTGAAGCCGGGGCGGAACACGGTGGACTGCTGTGCCGCGGGAATGCCTTTGCCGGTGTCGGTAACGTCCACATGCACTTCGCTGTCCTCGATGTGCATCTCAACGCTGATCGCCCCGCTGCCCTCCATGGCATCAATGGCGTTACGGATCAGGTTCTCCAGCACCCAGCTGAACAGTGCGCGGTTGAGCGGCACTTGTAGTTCGGTATCCGTAGGTGGCAGAACCTCGATCTTCACACGGCCAGGCAACCGCGGACGCAGGTAAAGCACCGTGGCGCGCAGGGTATGGTAGAGCTTTTCGGGCTCCAGCGCCGGTGCCGACCCGATCTTGCTGAAGCGCTCGGTGATCACCTCCAGCCGGTCCAGGTCCTTGCGCATTTCGGTGAGCGCCTCGGGGTCGGTGCCTTGTGCCTTCAGCAGTTCCATCCAGGCCATGAGGGAGCTGAGCGGTGTGCCCAGCTGGTGCGCGGTCTCCTTGGCCATGCCCACCCACACCTGGTTCTGCTCGGCATTGCGGAAGATGCTGAAGAGCGCATAGGCCACCAGCAGGAAGAGCCCGAGGATGATGAGCTGCACGTAGGGGAAGTAGCGCAGCTGCGTGATCACCAACGATTCCTCGTAGAAGATGTAGTGCCGGCCCTTGCCGGGGAGCTGGATGGCGATGGGTGCGTTGGCCTGGGCCATCACCGTGATGCGCTGGAGCAGTGCGCTGCTGTCCGCGGCCACCTCCGGTTCTATGTTGCTATGCTCGATCACTACCCGCTGTGTGCTGTCGGTGTAGATCACGGGCACGGCTGCGGTGCTCATCACGGTCTCCGAAATGAACGAGCGGATGATGCCGTCCATCACTTCCTGTAGTTCGGTGAAGACGCGCGAGTCCTTGTAGTAGAGGTATTGCTTCTGGTCGCCGAACACCGCGATCTCTATCGGTGCCCGCAGGGCGGCCATGGTGTCGCGCTCAGCCTTCAGCAAGGCGGGGTCGGCCGCGAACCGTTCGTCCAGGTTGCGGTGGAACTTCACATCGCCTTTGGCATCGGCAATGATCACGGGAACGGTGGTGTTGTCGCTCACCACCTTCAGGTAGAAGGAGAGGTCCGAGCTGCCATCGCTCACCAGCCGCAGCATGGCCTCGGCCCACAGTTCCACCTTCTTGCGCTCCTCTTCGCGCAAGCGCTCGAAGAGCTTCTCGGTGTAGTTCACCAGTTCGGCGCGGTTCTGCACGGCCTCGGCCCACAGCCGCACCTTGCGCCGCTCCTCCGCCCGGATGCGTTCCACCATGCGGTTGCTGTACCACAGCGATGCCCCAACGATGAGCATGGCCATGGCGGCCAGCACCAGCTTCCAGCGTTGTTTGCGTGAGTAGAGGTCCAAAGCGGTGTGAAGTTCGCCAATGCGCGGATAGCCCGCTCAGTCCTCGATGAGTATACGCTCCTGTTCCTCTTTGGGCGGCGGGTCCTTCAGCAGGCGACCGAGTCCTTTCCGTTGGGTGGGCTGGGGCGGCTGCGTGGCGGTACTGTCCTCTTCCCATTCGATCTGGAAAACAGGCGCGGTGTTGTCCGTGGGCCTTGTAGTGGTGGTACCGCCACTGCGGAAGATGTTGAGCTCTTCGCGCAGGATGCTCCGGAGCTCTTCCTTTTCCTGTTGGATCTGTTTTTTGCGGCGTGCGGCGGCCATGGCCCCGTCGTTGGCGAATTGGGGATCGTTCGCGGTGCCGTACATGTGCAGGAAGATCCGCATACCAGTGCCGTCGTCGGCAATGGGACCGAACTCGTCCTGCGCGGGTTTTCCCATGCGGAACAGGTCGCTTAGGCGGAAGCTCAGGTGGTGGTCGATACGGTCGTCGAACCAGTGGGTGCCGCTGAGCTCAATGTCCATGGCCGAGCTCCTTACTTCCATCACGGGGATGTGCACGGCCCCATCGCGGATCTCCACCTGGTTCTCCAGCCTTGCAAAGCGCACATCGGCCAAGCGGTCGCGCAGTTCCTTGGTGTTCACGAAAGGCGCCACCAACTTGTTGTCCCTCAAGTGGTCGGCCACGGCGATCAATGGTGCATGGCCTTTGATGGCGCCGTTCACCACGGCGATGTCGATCACGCACACCATGCGATCGGTGTCCAGCTTCAGGTCGGGCGAGAGCGGTGCCTGTAGGGCGACCTGCGCACGAGTACGGCCGCTCAAGTGCCTGTGGCCGATGAAGTCCTGCCCGAAATCACGGAACTCGGCGAAGAGCTGTTTCACATCGATGTCCTGGAAGGTTGCGTGGATCGAAAGCGGGTAGGCCTTGGCGCTCGCACCGCCTCGGGCATCCAGCTCCAGGTCGCCCAATACGGCGCCAGAGGCGGTGTTGAGCGATATGGGCGCGATCACCAGCTTCTGGTCCTGCATGCGGATGGTGGCGTTGATGTCCGTGGCCTTGAAGTCCTCAAAGACGAGCTCCTCGATGCGTGCCCGCAGGTCAATGCCGATGAGGTTGGGAAGGGTCAGACGGTAGCCCTCGCCCTGGTCCTTGTCATCGTCGCCATCACGTAGCAGCGCGCCCAGGTCGATGCGCTCCGAACGGGCCTTGGCCTCGATGAGCAAACGCTGATCGTCGAAGAGCAGGTACGGCATCAGGTTGCGCAGGGTGCCGCTGAGCTCCAGCGGCTGGTCCATCAGTCGTGTGGTGAGGCCTTGCACAGTGGCATCGTTGCCGTCCAGTGCCAGGTCCGCGTTAAGACCAGTGGCGCGGTGGCGCATGCCTTTGAGCTTTAGTGTGGCGCCGCGCAGGTTGGCCGTTCCGTTCAAGCGCAGTGCGCGCAGGTCGGCAGCCTTCACATCGGCCACATCGCGGAGCTTGCCGTCGGCCTTCACGTTCAGCGTAAGGCGCCCTTCCACTTGCTCCAGGGTGTCCACTTGGGCGAAGCGCAGCAGATCGGCCAGGTCCAGGTCGGCCTGCAGGTCCGCCTTCACCACGGTGTTCACCAAGCCATTGCTCTGCCAATCGGCGCGCAGGGTGCCACTGCCCGTTTTCGCCGTTAGGCCTTTGATCACGAGCTTACGAGGTGTGCCATCGGGCGTAAGGTCCAGCGCCAGTTCGCCGAAGATGTCGCTGAAGGTGGCGCCGCTT
>CAZQFG010000091.1:0-10498 GCA_964592515.1 uncultured Chryseobacterium sp.
TCAACCGCGTGGACGAGCTGATCATGTTCCGTCCGCTGAGCCAAGCGGATGTGCGTGAGATCGTGAAGCTGCAGTTGCACCAGCTGCTGGCCAAGCTGGAGGAGAAGGGCTACTCACTCATCCCCAGCGATGAGCTCATCGAGCACATCGGCTCAGCTGGTTTCGACCCGCAGTTCGGTGCCCGTCCGGTGAAGCGCCTGATCCAGAAAGAGCTCCTCAACGAGATGAGCCGGCAGATCATCGCCGGAACGCTGGAGCCCGGCGTGGAGCAAGTGATCGATGTCTTCGATGGGAAGATCGTGGTGCGGAAGCCGATCGCGGAAAAGGAGAAGAACGGGAATGGGAAGGTGAGGAAGAGCAAGGCGGAGGTGTGAGACTGGAATAGACCACAATGGCGAAGGCTCCCGAACGGGAGCCTTCGCCATTGTGATCGATGCTTGATGGTTCAATCCCTGACGCAACGCAAACAGAAACCAGTCCTCTTGATGTATGCGTCTCTACTCGCCCCTACGTTATTGTAATACAAGCCGCGGGCCCAGGCGTTATTCGCACCGCTCTCCGTAGTGCTCCAATAGTATCCGAAAACGCCGAGGTTGTCGAACATTCCCTGGTCGTATGTGCGGTAACCGCATGGTAGGCCAGCGAAGCCGATCTCGTTGGTCGCCCCGGAGTTGGGGTCGTTCCACAAGACCATGGTCTTCATCCTCCCTCCAACATTCTGCGCGCCCCCCCGGAAGCCGCTGACGTTCAACTCATCCGGCGGCATCCCCAAGGCCAATTCCAGCTCCTGCCACTCGATATCGGTGGGCAGATGCCAGCCCTGTGGGCAAATGCTGGGTTCGGCAGCCGCGAACCAATTGTAGAGCTTGCCATACGTGGCATCGAAGTTCACATCGTTCCCGAAATTGCACCAAGCCGCGCTGCTCAACTGGGCCCATGCCGTGCCATCCGTCACCTGGGGGATGCTGGCGCCATCGCTATACCGTGTGGTCCTCAGATTCTCTGCCATCCAGCATTGTTCGCCGATCTGCACGGCACGGTACTCATTCCCGTCGATATCCGCCAACTTCGGCGAACTCCTGCAGACAACTCCGGACAACACCATGAAGCTGCGTGTGGCCGAAGCCTCAGGCACCTCATCGATGGCATCGCTATGCAACACCCCTCCACTCGAGGCATAACCGATGTATCGCAGTTCATCCCCCGCTGCCCAAGTGAATAATGAACGGTCCTCCTTGGGCAGAGAGCGACCCGCTTCACCTGTGTACGATAAGAAGGCAACACCTGCACCTTCTGTGGCAATCAAACGCACGGTCCGGGACACTCCACCCTGCACAGCCGTGAGCAGATGCACTCCCGGCCGATCGCAGCTCACATGGAAACGGTGACCGCCAGCAGCCATGTTCGCGACGTATGAAGTCAACTCCCGACCCGTTGCATCGCGCAGCGTCAGTAGCAATTCTCCTCCCGTGGCCTCCATTTCAACATCGGTACTCCCGTCAAATGGATTGGGTAGCACATCCATTGGCAGTGTCTGCATCTGTGCCGATTCCTCGATCCCCACTGCTGAGAGCACAAGCACGTTGTTGGGGAAATAGATCGTGGTATCCCCTCCCTGGGTCAGGTTCATCACCAAGATGCTGTCCAAGGATATCGGTGCTCCGTTCAACGCGCCGTTGAAGGTGATGGCGATAGTCTGCGCAGCGAGCGCAGAACCACACAAAAATCCGGCAATGCCGAGTTGGAATTTCATTTGATGCCCATTTGTGTCGAAAAAAGTGAATGGTCCGAATGGCGGGAATGACCTTCGTCATAACCTCTAATTGTGATGGTGCATCACCGACCATCGCGGAAAGCCGTAATGGATCCATCCGCAGATCACGGTAGAATAGGACCGCACGAACTGTGATCAACGGCCTGACCGTCACTAGCAAGCCGATCATTGGGAAGCAGAAGAATGGGAAAGAGAAGTAGGTGGTGAACATCGAAGTGCGACAAGTACCCGGTCACGCTGGAGTACAACTCCTGACCGAATGGCTTGGGCTGAGAACAACCCTACCTTGCTCCAATGCGTTTCGTCCAACTGCTTCAAGTACTTCTTATCGCCGCGGCCTTGCTGTTCATGGATACCATCACCTTGGTCCGCGTGGATACCTGCCCCAACGAGCAACTTCCTTCCCTGATCGGCTTTCCCCTGCCCTACCGCACCAGCATTCCATGGGTGAACAGCATGAGCGGGGCGCTGTACGCGCAGGGCCTGCTGTTAGACCTGCTGTTCTGGGCACTGGCGGTGGCCGCTATTGGTTGGGGACTGGCGCGTGCGGTCCCCAAGGCCTTGAGCACCTCGAACCTGGCCAAGGTGTTCTCATGGTCCGTGGCCGGGATATCGGCGCTGGTGATCCTGTTCTTCTTCACCGCGATCGAATGGCATTGGCAGTGGTCGCCTGATCTGCCGTTCCAATGCACGGAAGGCACGTTGCAGTTCATGAAGGCTTTTGAATGAGCAACGATCAACGATCGTTCACTTTCCCCAGATCGCTCATTCCCACGTCCGACAGGCGATACATGCCTTTTCGATCGTTGGATCGATCGTGGATAACCCGGTGACAGATGGACCGCATGGCGTGGTCGTGTGGGATAGCTTGCCCTTCCAGAAAGAACGCATTCCGAATGACATTCACTGCACAGATTGACGACCTGACCACTGCGTTACGGCACACCCGTTCACGCCTGCTGGCCCCGCTTGACCTGCGCCAACAGCAGCTTCCGCGCGATCCGGAGATCTTCGTGGAGGACACCTTATACTACGTGATGGACGAGTGGGGTCAAGACCTTCGCGAAAAAGGCCACGTGTTGGAAGAGGACCTCGGCTGGAACGACAGCCGCAATCATTATCCACGATATGTGCTTCGAATGGCGGGTGGCAGCCTGGTGCAACTACACTTCACCGGTGAATATCCTGCCTCGCTTTACCTCACCATCTCGAAAGGGTTCCGCCACGGACAGCAGTTCAGCGATGCACGTCAGGTACAGATCGAACTGCCGATCACCACGGATGCCAACGTGATCCTACTGAGCCTGCTGAACGCGCTAAAGGACACCACTGTTTGAACCCGCTGCCATGCGGACGCTCTACTTCTGCCGGCACGCCAAGAGCAGTTGGGCCGATCCCGGGCAGGCCGACTTCGACCGTCCGTTGAACGAACGCGGTGAGCGCAACGCGGCCTACATGGCCGATCTCTTCAAGGAACGCGGCGAACCGGTGGACCTTCTGGTCAGCAGCACCGCAGTGCGCGCACTCACAACAGCGAAGAAATTCGCGAAGGCATTGGGCGTTCGCGAAAGTGATATCGTTCTTCGTCCGGACCTGTACCATGCCGGTCCCGTCAACATTCAACAAGTAGCCGAGCAACTGTCGGCCCATGTGGACCGCGCGCTTTTCTTCGGCCACAACCCCGGTATCACCGAAGTGATCGAGCGCTTGAGCGGCGAACCGATCGGAAACCTGCCCACCTGTGGCATGGTGCGCATCGACCTGCCAATTGATAACTGGTCCATGCTCAGCACGGGCATCGGGACCTTGGTCTGGATGGACTACCCGAAGCGCCACCCGGGACAGGGCTAATTCATCGCAACGCCTCGCGGTAAAGCGTGCGCGTCTGCAACGAACCTGGCACACGATACACGTAGTAGGCATGTCCCGCGTGTACCTGTACTTCCTCTGGTGAAGCGTGTGTGAGCAAACGTACAGGACCTAGCGCTCCGGTACGCACATCCACTTCGCGCAGCCAACAACGAATGCCTTGTGCGAAGAGCGCATAGATGCGGTCATCGTGCACGTCGTGCAGCAGGCGCTGCTTCCAATGCCGCTCGTTGTGGTGGGTCAACGGCACATCGGCCAAGGGCTCGAGCGATGCGGTGAACGGCCTGATGCGGTCCTTATAATGATCGAATACGCGCAGGGTATCATGCACCACGAAGAGCGGGGCATAAGGCACTTGGTAGTAGATGTCATGACTGAAGCCGGACATGAACCCGGCCACCACTTCGCGCTCCAATCCCGTGCGCAGGGCAATGTCACTGGCGATCACCTTGTCGCGACCGCTCATGTACTTGTATTGGCTGCGGAAGAGCTCGAGCAGGAACTCATCCACCACGGAGCAAACAAGCAATGCGGAATCACGCTTGGGGTCGTAGGCTATGTGATCGAACGCAAGGTACTCCGCATTGAGGTTATTGCCCAGCAAAAGGCCTTGTATGCTGTCCGTCCAGGGTAGCACGGCCTTGCGGAGCGTGGCCAGATCGACCTGTTGCAGGGCCAATCCATCACCATGCAACTGAGCATACCAGCCCATCGTGCGGCCCTCAACCAATGGGCGCTGGGCATGGTCGGCAAGCAATCCGCACACTTCGCCAAGAAGACGTACCGAGCTCCGTTCGTTGAACAAGGTGTCGAGCAGATACAGACGACCACCACGATACACGGTGGCCCCTGCCTCCTGCTCAGAATGCCAGAGGCGCTTCTGCTCGTACACCAGCACCCACAGGCCTTCGTCGTTCACCAGATAATCGCCAACATGCAGGTCGGTGCGCTGGAAGACCACTTCGGGTGCCGGCCTGCGCACATCCACAATACCCAGTTCAACCACCTTGCGTTCCAAGCGAAGCCCAATGGGACCGATCTCAGGCCTGCCGTTGAAGGCGACCACATGGATAAGCGTTTGATAGCTAACATGCGAGACCACCAAGGAACACGGGGCACATTCGCCGAGCGTTATGCTGAACCGTCCCTCGGCATCGGTGGTGGTCACTGCCACTTGGCCGATCACAGTGATGTGCGCACCGGGCACGGGGAGATCATCCACCGCATCAAGTATGCGACCGTGCAGCAACCTTTGTTGCGCATCGGCCGTCTTGTTCAAGAGGACGATGGCCAGCAGGCACGAAAGGATATGGAGAATGCGTTCCATGTGCGCACTGGTAAGATACACCAGGCACCCGGATCGCATAACGTGACCTTCAGGAAGCGGTGGCATTGAACCCAAGAACGGCATGGCAACACCACTCCGATATGACCACTACATCGTACTGGGCGTGGCCCGTGATGCCGGTCGTTCGGAGATCAAGCGGGCCTACCGCGAACGCGTGAAACTGTGGCACCCGGACCGCAACCACAGCCCGAAAGCCGCGGAAGTGTTTGGTGCGGTGCACGAGGCCTACCGTGTGCTGAGCGAGCCCACGCTACGCGAAGCCTACGATCTACGCTTGCAAGGGTATCGATCAGCAAATGCTCAATCGGCCAATGGGACAGGCCCACACCAACGACCCCGGACACATGGTCATAGAGAGGCCGATCTTCCCGTGAACCGATTCGCCTTCATCGGCCTGCACGTCACCGGGCTGCTGTTCGGCACACTGCTCGTGCTGGGAATCCTTACCGGCATTGTGTACTTCAGCTGGCCGAGCTACTTCATCGTGTTCTGCGCACCGGGCGTGGCCGTTCTTCCCGACAGCATTGCCGGGTTGCGCGTGAAGTGAAACGGGTTATCAGACCACTGGAACGATCCAGCCATGCTGGTCGGCCCTGCGTCCGCGGCGCACATCGTCCAACACCTGACCCACGTGGTTGGCAAGCTTCCGCTCACCCACCTCGGCCAGTTTGAACTCCTCATCACCGAACGCTATGCTTGCGATGTGGGCGATGGTGGCGGCGGTACCCGCACCGAAGGCCGATATCAACCGGCCATTGCGGGCCGCGTTCTCGATCTCTTCCACTGAAACGCGCCGCTCCTCCACGCGGATGCCTTCATCCTTCGCGATCTGGATGATGCTATCACGCGTAACGCCACGCAGAATGGTTCCATCCAACGCCGGTGTCACCAGCGTACCATCAATGTTGAAGAACACGTTCATGGTGCCGCTCTCCTCCACATACTGATGGGTCAGGCCGTCGGTCCAGATCAATTGGTGGAAGCCTTGGTCCTGGCCCATTTTGGCCGGATATAGACCACCGGCATAGTTGCCACCGCATTTGGCTTCCCCAGTGCCACCTGGGAACGCACGACTGTACTTGGTCTCGATCTTCACGCGCACGGCCTCGTTGTAATAGGCGCGCACCGGGCAGGTGAAGATGATGAAGCGATAGCCCTCACTGGGACGCACACCAATGTACTCGTCCGTAGCGTACATGAAGGGGCGGATGTATAGGGAAGCCTCATCGCCCGTGGGTATCCAGTCCTGGTCCAACTTCACCAGTTCCACCAGCGCTTCCAAGAAAAGGTCCTCGGGAATCGTGGGCATGCACATGCGCGTGGCACTTCGGTTCATGCGCGCGATGTTCTGCTGCGGGCGGAACAGGTTCACATGTCCATCGGAGGTGCGGTAGGCCTTCAGCCCTTCGAAAATGGTCTGGCTATAATGAAGCACCAGAGCCGCGGGGCTCATCCGCAGATCGGCGAAGGGTTGGATCTTGGGTGCCCCCCAAGCGCCGTCCACATAGTCCATCACGAACATGTGGTCGCTGAAGACACGGCCGAACTTGATGTTCTCAAGGTCGGTCTCCGGTAAACGGGACCGCTCGGTACGCTGGATCGCTATCTTTTGCCCGGTCGTGATCATGGATGCCTGGTATTCGGAGGATGGGAACAAAGGTAACCGTTCGCTTTGGAGGCCTCGGGGCGCAATGTAGCAGCCACGGATAGTAGGACAAATGACAAGCAGCCCGCTTCCATCAACCCCCAAGGACATCCACCAGGTGCTGCTGGAGCATTGGGGCTACACGCAGTTCAGGCCGGTACAGGAGGATGTGATCCGCTCGGCACTGAGCGGCCGGGACACGCTGGCTCTGCTTCCTACGGGCGGTGGCAAGAGCATCTGTTTCCAGGTCCCTGCGCTGGCCACAGGACGCCTGTGCCTGGTGATCTCCCCGCTCATCGCACTGATGAAGGACCAGGTGGAACGACTGAAACAGATGGGGATCCCGGCACGGGCCGTCACTTCGGCCATGTCGCACGCCGAGATCGACAACACCTTGGAGAGCGCCGCCGTTGGCCGCCTGTCCTTTCTCTATGTATCGCCGGAGCGACTGGCCAGCGAGCTGTTCCAGGCCCGGTTGCCACGCATGCCCATCGGCCTGATCGCGGTGGACGAGGCACACTGCATTTCGCAATGGGGCTATGACTTCAGGCCGAGTTATCTAAGGATACAGGAACTGCGTGAACGACTGCCCGGCATCCCCGTGCTCGCGCTTACGGCCACCGCCACACCCCAAGTGGCCACGGACATCATGGAGAAGCTCGGATTCCGGGTACCCCATGCCATTCGCGGCAACTTCCACCGGCCCGAACTGGTGCTGTGGGTAAGCCATGGCGAGGACCGGCACGGCCGCTTGTTGAAAGTGCTGCGCAACATCCCGGGCACGGCCATTGTGTACGTGCGCGAGCGCCGTGCCACCATACGGGTGGCCGACTTCCTGCGCGACCAAGGCATTGCGGCCAGCGCCTACCATGCCGGCTTGAGCGCCGAGCAGCGCGACACCATACAACTGGAATGGACCACCGGCACCACCCGCTGCGTGGTGGCCACCAACGCTTTCGGCATGGGCATCGACAAGAGCGATGTCCGCTGTGTTGTCCACCTGGAAACTCCGCCCGACCTGGAGAGCTACTACCAGGAGGCCGGACGTGGCGGGCGCGATGGTAAGACCGCCCACGCCTTTTTGCTGACAGGCCCGGGCGATGCCGAGAAACTACAGGAGCGAGTGCAGCGTGGTTTCCCCACCTTGGAGGAAGTGCGCCGCGTGTACCAAGCCTTTGCCAACGAACACCGGATAGCCGTGGGATCCGCTTCGCTGGAGAGCTACGACCTTGACCTGGCCGCCCTGGCCAAACGCTGCGGACTAACGGCGAGCACCACGGCCGCCGCGCTGAAGACCTTGGAGCTCGATGGGAAGGTGGCACTTTCGGAAGGAGCACGCACCCCTTCGCGTGTGCTTATCCTGGCCGACCAACGGGTGATCTACCACATGCGTGTGAACGACCGACGATTCGGCCCTGTGCTGGAAGCCTTGCTGCGCGCCTATGGTGGATTGTACGAAGAGCCCGTACTGATCGAGGAACCTCGCATTGCCCGGCTACTGGAAACCACGGTCGAGAAACTGGTGAAGCTGCTGAAAGAGCTGGAGAAACAGCGCGTGCTCATGTACCGGCCACGCAGCGATGCACCGCGCGTAACGCTGTTGACCCCTCGCTTGGATGCCGACCGTATGACGCTCGATCCCGCTGCACATCGCGACCGACTGCAACGCGCACAGGACCGCATGAACGCGATGCTGGCGTATATGAAGGGTACCGAATGCCGCATGCGCATGCTGCTCCGGTACTTCGGTGAACCCATGCAGCATGACTGTGGGCACTGCGACCGGTGCGCAAGCCGAAAGCCGACCACCGCGGCCGAACAGGCACAGCAACCACTGCCGGACCATACGACCACCGTGGCCGAACTGCGCGCCTTTTTCGATGAGCACAGTGAGTAGCAACAGCATCGTACCACGCGGCAGCAGCTTGCCACGCGAGTTCTATCTGCGGAACAATGTGGTCGACATAGCCAAAGAACTGCTCGGCAAACTGCTTATCACCCGATTCAATGGCGAGCTCACTGGAGGTCTTATTACCGAGACCGAGGCCTACGCCGGTGTGAACGACCGGGCCTCGCATGCGTTCGGTGGTCGACGCACGCCGCGGAACGAACCGATGTATGCCAAGGGCGGAACAACCTACGTGTACCTCTGCTACGGCATCCATCACCTGTTCAATGTGGTAACGCACCAAGAGAACGAGCCGCATGCCGTGCTGATCAGAAGCATCCATCCGATCATCGGCAAGGAGGTCATCGAGCACCGACGAGCACCCGCCCGCCCCACCACCCATGGCCCAGGTACACTGACCACCGCACTGGGCATTCGCACGCAGCACACCGGCCTAGACCTGTTGAACGGACCGATCAATATCGAGGACATCGGCATCATTCTCAAGAAGCAGGACATCGTGGTGGGGCCACGGATCGGCGTGGACTATGCCGGAGCCGATGCTGCATTGCCGTATCGCTTTCACGTAGCACCTTCGCGCCTCCGACTTGAACCAGAACGATGAGCACTCCACGCGTGATCTTCATGGGCACTCCCGGCTTTGCCGTGGGCACCCTCGATGCCTTGGTGGCAGCAGGCATTGAAGTGGCCGCCGTGGTCACCGCTCCCGATAAACCTGCGGGTCGTGGCCGCCAGCTCCGCATGTCGGCCGTGAAGGAACGTGCGTTGGAATTGGGCCTTCCCGTTCTTCAACCCGAACGCCTGCGTGATCCATTATTCCTCGCAGAGCTCGACCTCATCGCAGCAACGCTCTATGTGGTGGTGGCCTTCCGCATGCTGCCTGAAGTGGTGTGGACGAAACCTGCATTTGGCACGGTGAACCTGCATGCCTCGCTCCTGCCCCAATACCGTGGAGCTGCGCCTATCAACTGGGCGCTCATCAATGGTGAAGCGCGCACCGGTGTCACCACCTTCCTCATCAGCCACGAGATCGATACCGGTGATCTGCTCCTGCAGGAAACGGTGGACATAACACCCGACATGAATGCGGGCGAACTGCATGATGAGCTCATGCAGATCGGCTCCGCCCTGATGGTGCGTACCGTTCAAGGTCTGCACAGGGGCGACCTTAAGGGAAGCCCACAACAGGTTACGCAACAGGAAACACTGAGGAGCGCGCCGAAGATCCATCCAGCGGACGTGCTGCTGGACCCTGCTTGGACCGCACAACGTTTCCACGACCACGTGCGCGGCATGAGCCCCTTCCCCGGCTCGTGGCTGCGCTTGCACCTTGATGGCCGCGCGCCTGTTCAGTTCAAGGTCCTGCGCACACGGATGACCACGGATCGCGTCGATGTTGACCCCGGCACTGTTCGAATGGTGAAGGGACTGCTGTTCCTGGCCTGCAGCGACAAATGGATCGAACTAGTGGAGGTACAGCCCGAAGGCAAGCGCCGAATGATGGCCGACGAGTTCACACGGGGCCTGCAACAAGTGCAACGCATATCCATGTCGGCCGGGAAGATCGGCTGAGAGGGGGCATCGAACGGGCCCTGCAAGCACGATTCCCGTTGGACCAACGTTTGTTACTTTCTGTTCGACCCGGCTCTCTGAAACCCTTGCTGGGGGCGGGCTACAGGCGCACTTATCAACAAACCCCCTGATTTTTCAACATTCGCAGCGCAGACCGCCGGAAACCCTTGACAGCACTGGATACGCGGGTACATTTGCCCGTGAGTTCACTAACAAAACCAAACTCAAACACACACTATCATGGGCTTGAACAAAGCTGAATTGATCGAGGCGATCGCCGCTGATGCGAAGATCTCGAAGGCTGATGCAAAGCGTGCTCTGGACGCTTTCGTGACCAGCACCACCAAGGCGCTGAAGAAGGGTGAGCGCGTGGCCCTCGTT
>CAZQFG010000092.1:0-7776 GCA_964592515.1 uncultured Chryseobacterium sp.
CCCGTTGCCACCGACAGCGATTTCCCCATCCAGAACCTGCCCTTCGGCATGGGTAGTTGGAACGGGGAACCGCCCGTGCCCGTAACGCGCATCGGCGACCGTGTGGTGGACCTGAGCGTGCTGGCCGAGGCCGGTCTGCTCAATGGCCTTGGCCTTGCGCGGGAAGCCTTCCTGGCACCCCAATTGAACGACCTGATGGCCGGTGGACGCACGGCCGTGCGCGCCCTGCGCCAACGCCTGAGCGAACTGCTGAACCACGACAACCCCACCTTCCGCGACAACAACACCCTGCGCGAGGATGCCCTGCTGCCCGCCGACCAGGTGACCCTGCACCTGCCCGTGCGCATTGGCGACTACACCGACTTCTACAGCAGCCGCCAGCATGCCTACAACGTGGGCTGCATGTTCCGCGACCCCAACAACGCCCTGCTGCCCAACTGGCTGCACCTGCCTGTGGGCTACCACGGACGCGCGAGCAGCATCGTGGTGAGCGGCACGCCGATCCACCGTCCCAAGGGCCAATACAAACCCGCGCCGGACGCAGCGCCCGAGTTCGGCCCCACGCGCCAACTGGACATGGAACTGGAGGTGGCCTTCATCACCTTCGAAGGCAATACCCTGGGCCAACACATCACCACCGCCGAGGCCGAGGAGAAGATCTTCGGGCTGGTGCTTTTCAACGACTGGAGCGCGCGCGACATACAGGCCTGGGAATACGTACCGCTGGGCCCCTTCCTGGGCAAGAACTTCGGCAGCAGCATGAGCCCCTGGGTGGTGACGCTTGATGCGCTGGAGCCCTTCCGCACCGCTTCACCCGTGCAGGACCCGCCCGTACTACCCTACCTGCAGCACAGCGGCGACCGCCACATCGACATCGCGCTGGAGGCGGGCATTGCCACGCCCGATGGCCGCGAGACCACCATTTGCCGCAGCAATTTCAAGCACCTGTACTGGAGCATGGCCCAGCAGTTGGCGCACCACACCGTGAACGGCTGCAACGTGCGCTGCGGCGATGTGATGGCCAGCGGCACCATCAGCGGCGATACGCCCGACAGCTATGGCAGCCTGCTGGAACTGACCTGGAAAGGCACCAAGCCGCTCACCCTGCACGACGGCACGGAACGGAAATTCCTGCAGGACGGTGATACACTGGTGATGCGCGGCCACTGCGTGAAGGATGGTGTGCGCATCGGCTTTGGTGAAGTGACCGGCAAGGTGCTGCCGGCGATCTAGAAGCCGGCCTAACTTTCGCGAAGAATGAGCACCGTGCAGAACGCAGGAAAGGAAAAGCCCTTGGCCGTCCACCCCGAGATCGACCTGGTAAAGGAGCGGGCCGAGATCCTGCGTCGCTATCGCGGTCTGCTACGGGCCATCAAAGGCGAACGCACCGCCGATGAGAACCGCATGATCCGCAAGGCCTTCAACATTGCGGTGGAGGCACACAAGGAACAACGGCGCAAGAGCGGGGAGCCCTACATCTACCACCCCATCGCCGTGGCACGCATCTGTGCCGAGGAGATCGGGCTGGGTGCCACCAGCGTGGTGGCCGCGCTGCTGCACGATACGGTGGAGGACACCGACCTCACCCTCGACGATGTGAAGGACCTGTTCGGTCCCACGGTGGCCACCATCATCGACGGCCTCACCAAGATCAGCGGACTGCAGTTCGGCACGGACAGCATACAGGCCGAGAACTTCCGCAAGGTGCTGCTGACGCTGGCGCAGGACGTGCGTGTGATCCTGGTGAAGCTCGCCGACCGCCTGCACAACATGCGCACGCTGGACAGCATGGCGCGCGACAAACAGCTGAAGATCGCCAGCGAAACGCTCTTCCTGTACGCACCGCTCGCGCACCGGTTGGGACTCTACAACATCAAGACCGAGCTGGAGGACCTCTCGCTGAAGTTCAAGGAGCCGGCGGTGTACGAGGAGATCAGCCTGAAGCTGAAGAAAGGCGAGGCCGTGCGCAAGCGCTTCATCAGTCGCTTCATCCTGCCCATCAAGCAGGCACTGGACCGCGAGGGACTGGCCTACGAGATCAAGGGGCGGCCGAAGAGCGTGCACAGCGTCTACAACAAGATGCTGAAGAAGCACGTCGCCTTCGAGGAGGTGTACGATGTGTTCGCCATCCGCATCATCCTGGACACCCGTCCCGAGCTGGAGAAGGCCGATTGCTGGAAGGTGTACAGCGTGGTGACCGACTACTACCAGCCCAACCCCGATCGGTTGCGCGACTGGATCAGCATTCCGAAGGCGAACGGCTACGAGAGCCTGCACACCACGGTGATGAGCCCCGGTGGCCGCTGGGTGGAGGTTCAGATCCGCAGTCGGCGCATGGACGAAGTGGCCGAGATGGGCCTGGCCGCGCACTACCGCTACAAGGACGAAGGTGATCATGCTTCGGCGCTCGACGCTTGGCTGAACCGCATCCGCGAGGTGCTCGACGACCCCAGCACCAACGCGCTCGATTTCGTCAATGATTTCAAGCTGAACCTCTTCAGCGACGAGATCGTGGTGTTCACCCCGCAGGGCGACATGCGCAGCCTGCCCGCAGGGGCCACCGCGCTCGACTTCGCCTTCGACATCCACAGCCAGGTGGGCCGCCAGTGCATTGGCGCCAAGGTGAACCACAAGCTGGTGCCGCTGAGCCAACCGCTGCGCAGTGGCGACCAGATCGAGATCATCACCAGCAAGAAGCAACAACCCAAGGAGGACTGGCTGAACTACGTGGCCACCGCCAAGGCCCGCCACAAGATCAAGCAGGCCTTGCGCGACCAGAAGAAAAAGCTGGCCGTGGTGGGGCGCGAGGCCGTGCAGCGCCAACTGCGCAAGTGGGGCGCCAAGATCGACGCCGCCAACGTGAACCTGCTTATCGCCTACTTCCGCTCCACCTCGGCCATGGACCTGTACTACCAGGTGGCCCGCGGCAAACATGTGCTGGAGGACATCGGCGACGGCGGCACCGGACAGGTGGTGCAGGTGAAGAACGGCCGACTGGTGCTGCCCAAGGTGAAGCATGCGCCCGACGAACGCACCCTGGAGGAGGTGGTGGCCGAGATCCGCGGCGACAAGAACAGCGCACTGCTGATCGGCGACGACCTGCAGAAGATCGACTACAACCTGAGCCCCTGCTGCAACCCCATTGCCGGCGACGATGTGTTCGGTTTCATCACCCTCAACGAAGGCATCAAGATCCACCGCGTGAACTGCCCCAACGCCGTGCAGTTAATGAGCAATTTCGCCTACCGGATCGTGAAGGCGCGTTGGAAAGGCAAGGACAGCGTGGAGTTCCTGGCCGGACTGCGCTTCAGCGGGATCGATGATGTGGGCCTGGTGAACAAGATCACCACCATCATCAGTCACGAGCACAACGTGAACATGCGCGCCATCAGCTTCGAGAGCCACGACGGCATTTTCGAGGGGAAGGTGAAGGCCTACGTGCACGACACCGACCACCTGAACGCCTTGATGGAGAAGCTCAAACGTGTGCGTGGCGTGCGGATCGTGGAGCGCGTGGACCACTGAACCGGCGCGGTCCGAAAAGGGCTTCGTCCGCCTCCCCCGCGGGCCTTACATTTGTGCCATGTCCGTGGCCGAACAACGCGAGAACGTACGGCAGATCTTCAGCGAGTACCTTGAACGCAAGGGGCACCGGAAAACGCCCGAGCGTGTCGCCACACTCACCGAGATCTACGCCCAGGACGGGCACTTCGACATCGAGCGCCTGTATGGCCGCATGAAGTCGAAGAACTACCGCGTGAGCCGCGCCACCCTGTACAACACCATGGAACTGCTGCTGGACTGCGACCTGGTGCGTCGCCACCGTTTCGCCGGTACGCAGGCCCAGTTCGAGAAGGCCCACGCCTACCGCCAGCACGACCACGCCGTGTGCGACCGCTGCGGCAAGGTGCAGGAGTTCTGCGACCCGCGCATCCAACAGGTGCGCAACACCGTGGCCGAAGTGATGGACTTCCAAGTGACCCACCATGCCCTGCTGATCCAAGGCATCTGCAGCGCCTGTCGAAATGAACGTAACGCCCAATGAACGTGACCGAACGCCTCCCCTTTGACCTCAGCGTGACCAAGGAACAACGCTGCAAAGTGTTCCACCTCCATGGCCGCCTGATGGACCAGCAACAGGCCGACCGCCTGATGACCACCCTGGAGGACGAGCTGGCCGATGGCACAAGCACCGTGGTGCTCGATATGGGCGACCTGCAGTACATGAACAGCACGGGGCTCAACATCCTGATCAACGTGCTCACCCGCACCCGCAACGCCGGTGGCGACACGCTGCTCGCGGCCGTTTCGCACAGCGTGCGACAGCTCTTCATCGTGACCAAGCTGGACACGGTGTTCATCATCACCCCCACGGTCGCCGAGGCCGTGGCCAAGGTGGGCGCCTGATCCATGGCCGCCCGCATGGACGTATTGCTCGGCGCCCAATGGGGCGATGAGGGCAAAGGCAAGGTGGTGGACGTGATCGCCCCGCAGTACGAGGTGATCGCGCGTTTCCAAGGTGGACCCAACGCCGGCCACACGCTGATCTTCGAAGGGCACAAGCACGTGCTCCACACCATCCCCAGCGGCGTGTTCCGCGAGGGCACCATCAACCTGGTTGGCAATGGGGTGGTGATCGACCCCATCATCTTCCTGAAGGAACTGAAGGCACTGGACGATGCCGGTGTGGACGTGCGTCCCACCCTGCTCGTTTCGCGCCGCGCCCACCTGATCCTGCCCACGCACCGCGCATTGGACGCCGCCAGCGAGGCCGAGAAAGGCAAGGCCAAGATCGGCAGCACGCTCAAGGGCATCGGCCCCACCTACATGGACAAGACCGGTCGCAACGGCCTCCGCGTGGGCGACCTGGAGCGGAACGACCTGATGGACCGCTACACCGTGCTGAAGCGCAAGCACGAACGCCTGCTGGCCATGCACGGCCAACCCGGCCCCGACGCACAGGCCGAGGCCGAATGGCTGGACGCCGCACGCACCCTGCGTGAACTGCAACTGGTGGACAGCGAACACTACCTGGACCAGGCCCTGCGCCAAGGCAAGCGTGTGCTGGCCGAGGGCGCGCAAGGCACCCTGCTCGACATCGATTTCGGCACCTACCCCTTCGTCACCAGCAGCAACACCATTTGCGCGGGCGCTTCCACCGGTCTGGGTGTGGCCCCCAACCGCATCGGTGCGGTCACCGGGATCTTCAAGGCCTACTGCACCCGCGTGGGCAGTGGTCCCTTCCCCACCGAACTGGAGGACGACATGGGCGAGCAGATCCGCAAGGCCGGGCACGAATTCGGCAGCACCACCGGACGCCCACGCCGCTGCGGTTGGCTGGACCTGCCCGCACTGCACTACGCCGTGATGATCAACGGCATCACCGAACTGGCCATGATGAAGGCCGATGTGCTGAACGGCCTCGACACCGTGCGCATCTGCATTGGCTACAAGGTGAACGGTACCTACACCGAGCGTTTGCCCTACGACATCACCACCGGCGTGGAGCCTGTATACGAGGACATGCCCGGCTGGGGTGACCTGCACCACGAGGCCCCGCTGCCCGCTGCGCTGGAACGCTACATGGCGCGCATCGAACAGGCCGTGGGCGTGCCCATCACCCTGGTATCGCTGGGACCCGACCGGGCACAGACCGTGCTCCGCAAGGGCGCGCTGGTGCACTGACGTGCGATGAGCAGATCCAAGGCCTGGCGACCGGCGCGGAACACCGCCCCCAACACCGGGCTTCCTGATGAACTGCGTACCACGCTGGCGCCGCTGCTGGGGGAAGAACTGGATGCGTTGGAAAGATCGCTGGCGGGACCCTCGCCCGTGAGCATCCGCGTGAACCCGTTAAAGCCCTTCAGGCCCGATGCCGAACGCGTGCCTTGGTGTGCCACCGGACACTACCTGCCTGAACGCCCCGCCTTCACCTTCGACCCGCTGTTGCACGCCGGTGCCTACTACGTGCAGGAAGCCTCCTCCATGTTGTTGGAGCCTGTGCTGAAGGCCAGCGGCATGCTGCAGAACGACCTTATCGCCCTGGACCTTTGCGCTGCACCGGGTGGCAAGAGCACGCACCTCCGCAGCCTGCTTACTCCGGGTAGCCTGTTGGTGGCCAACGAGATCGATCGCCGCAGGGCCGGGGTCCTGCAGGAGAACCTGTGGAAATGGGGCCTGCCCAATGTCGTCGTGAGCAACAGCGACCCGTCGGACCTCGATCACGTGGAAGGCCTCTTCGACCTGATCGTGCTTGACGCGCCCTGCTCCGGCGAAGGCATGTTCCGGAAGGACCCGTTCGCACGCGAGCAATGGTCCACGGAACTGGTGCGGCAATGTGTCACCACCCAGCACAGCATCCTGGAACACGCTTGGATCGCGCTCGCCCCCGGCGGGATCCTGGTGTACAGCACCTGCACCTGGGAACCCTCGGAGAACGAGGAGCAACTGGCGGCGCTCGTGGCCTTGGGCGCCACGGCCATCGACCCTGTTTTCGATTCCGCGTGGGGCGCCGTGCGCGTGGAGGCGAACGGCATCATTGGCCACCGCTGCTACCCGCACCGTGTGAAAGGCGAAGGCTTTTTCGTGGCCGCATTGCGCAAGCCGGGCATGTGGGCGGCGCGAGAGATCAAGAGCAACGGTAACACCACGACCTTGCACGGCGTGCGCACGAATGTCGAACAGCACGCCATCGTACATCAGGAGATCACTTACACGATCGATGCGCGCTGCGCCGGACCGGTGCACCAACTGATGGGCAGCCTGCATGTGCTTTCGCCCGGCACGCCAGTGAGCTACATGAAAGGCGATCGGCAACGGCCGCACCCGGCACTGGCCACCAGCCTGCTGCTGGACCGATCGGCATTCACTTCAGTGGAAGTGAACGAGCAACAGGCCATTGCCTACCTGCGGGGCGAGACGCTTCCCGCGAAGGAGGCATCGGGGGAGGCACTGGTCACCTATGCCGGAATTCCATTGGGCTGGGTGCATGGCGCAGGCAACCGCTGGAACAACGCCTGGCCCGATGCCTGGCGCATTCGCACACAACAACCCCGATCGGGCCGCGTATCTTGGTCGGGCATCGCCCCACGGACAGGCATATGGTGAGCGGATTCCTCGATTGGTTCGAACGGCACAAGGTCGGCGTGATCGGCACGCTTGCCCTGCACACCATTGCGCTCTTCCTCTTCACGCTCTGGAACATCCGCACCACCCCGCGCGAGGACGAGATCAGCGACATGCGCATTGAAATGATCTCCGAGGAGGAGGCCATGCAGCTGGAACAGGCCATGCAACAGGAAGCCCTCGGCATGCCGCAGCAGGTCACGAACCTCACGAGCAACATCACCGCAGAGGCCAAGCCCACCTTCTCACACGCCAAGCTCGCCGAGCGCGTGGAGAACGACCTGCGCAACTTCGAGCAACAGGAGTTCGACCGGCTGGCGCAGGAGCGCCGCGACCGGGGCGAAGAAGTGGAGATGCCCCAGCTGGACCCCAGCAAGTGGAACAAGGAATTGTACATGGACAAGGCCGCCGAACCCGTGAAGGTGGAAGGCGCCACCACCGTTTGGCACGATCTGCAAGGTCGTGTGCGCGAGAACGATGTACCCGGCTACCTCTGCCGCACCCAGGGCCGTGTGGCCATACGCATCAGCGTTGACCGCAGCGGCCGCGTGACCAAGGCCGAGCTCGACCCTTCACGCAGTGCCGGTGCCGATGATTGCATGATCGAACATGCCCTGCGGAGCACCCAGCGGGCCAGGTTCAACGCGATGG
>CAZQFG010000092.1:7876-10489 GCA_964592515.1 uncultured Chryseobacterium sp.
TGCATGATCGAACATGCCCTGCGGAGCACCCAGCGGGCCAGGTTCAACGCGATGGGCAGTGCCCCCGACCCACAAAAAGGCACGGTCTTCTTCCTTTTCCTACCGCAGTAGCGCCATTTTGGCCGCTCATTACCGCTCCCGTCGGCCACTTTGGCCGTATTCGTGCGTCGGCATTCTGATTGATCGGGGCTGTGTACAACACAACCTGATAATCAACAACGCCATGACCATCGCGAAGTACCGTCCCCAAGCCACGTTCGCAGCGCCCTTCAACGAACTCGTGAACGAATTCCTAGGCCGCGACATCGGCCAATTCTTCGGTAGCGACGACCTGCGCCGTAGCAACCCCGGAGTGAACATCGTGGAGAACGACAAGGCCTTCGAGTTGCGCCTGCTGGCCCCCGGGTTCGCCAAGGAGGACCTGAAGCTGAGCATGGAGAACGAAGTGCTCACCATCAGTGCCGACAAGAAGACCGAGGAACTGAAGGAGAACGAGCGCTACACCCGCCGCGAGTTCACGCAAAGCGCCTTCAGCCGCAGCTTCCGCCTGCCCGAAACGGTGAACGCCGAGGGCATCCGCGCCGAGTACCTGAACGGTGTGCTGAACGTGCACATCCCCAAGGCCGAGGCCGTGAAACCCAAGCAGCGCGAGATCACCATCGGCTGATCTGAACAGACCCAACGGGAAGGGGGCACGAACAGTGCCCCCTTCTTCGTTCCGTGACCACATCGCCTACGGAACCCACAAGGCCCGAACAGCGTATCCACCGCACCACCAGCACGCACACGCGCCATGAAGACCGACATGCTCGCCTACTATCAGCAGGTACTGGCCACCATCAGCATGGCCGACCGTCGTGTGTTCCGCAAGGAATTGCGCAAGGCCTTCAAACGCCTGATGCCCACCGAGCGCGAACAATTGAAGGCGTGGTTCCGCAGCAGTTGCGTGTGCAAAGTGCAACAGCACGCAGATACCGGGGTACGCGACCTACGCCCCGTACCGGTACGCTCTCAGGCGTTGAAATAGCGGCTGTTCCAGGCCCTGTCGCTGAACTGGCCGAAGAACGCCAACCAGCCGAACGCCGTGAAGGCCGCGAGCACGATGGTGCTCCAGCCCATGAACAGCACACGCGTTCCGTTCCAGAACGGAGCCTCCGCACCGGGAACGAGCAACGCGTTGGGCACCAACATGGCCATCAGGAAAGCCAGTACCAGCACAGTGGCCACCAGGTTCGTGGGTGTTCGGAAGGACCAATAGGCCACTGAACGCAAACCGCTGAGGTCCCGGCCCCACTTGTACACCAAGTAGTAGCGGTCGTCGCCGATGGGCACGAACAGCAGGGGGTCGGCCTCACTATCGCAGAGGCGGAACCGTTCTGCGGGCGCCATGATCTTGAAACTCGAGAGCGGAGCTTCCGCTTTCTGTTCCAACTGCTTCACGGCGTGCACGGCCTGCGGGGGCAGTGGTCCTTTGAACAGTCCGGCATCAAGGAAACGCAGGCGGTACTTGATGCACAACCCACGGATGGTCTCCCTCGAATAGATGCGTTCCGGATCGAGACCACGGATACGTGCCACGGTATCGCGTCGCGAGCTGAGAATGACTGCGCGCAGGACATCATCCTGCTTTTGTTCCTCCTGTAGCCACTGGTGCACTTGATCCACCAGCGCCTGCTGACCGCGGAGCACCCGCTCCAGTCGGTCCCGTTCGGTCGATGTATCCATGCTTCAGGAACGCTGGATCCGGTGGATCGGTTCGTCAGCCCTCGCTTTTTCCGGCGAGGCTCATCTCGGCGGCAATGCGGGCCGTCTCCGCTTCGAGCACACCTTCGGCGGCACGCACATGGGGCGGCGCATCGGAAGCGATGGTGCTGTGCACGGAATTGTTGGGCGAAAGGCGGCGCACCGAGGCCTGCACCTCAATGGGGTTCTTCATGGTACCCTTCTCCACCACCACGGTCCAAATGGCATCATAAGGCACCACGAACCGAACGGGCGACTCCTCGAACAGGCCGCCGTAGTAGGAATAGGTCTTCCCACCACGGTAGGCCTTCAGCTCCTTACCGGTCATGAACTTCACTTTGGTCGCGGTATCGATCTCCACTTCCAGGATCTCCTTCTTCTTGGCCTCGATCGACTGATGCAGGAACTTCATGGTGACGTTGCTGGTTTGTGCGAAGATAGTGCGGCGGAACGTGGTTCAAAGCTTCACGCTCAGCACAGGGAAGGTGGTGTGGTTCACGATGTCCTCCGTCAGGCTTCCGTTCACCACGTGGAAGAAGCCCGTGCGGCCGTGCGTGGCCATGGCGATCAGGTCCGCATCGATGTCGCGGGCGAAGTTGAGGATGCCCTCCTCGATGCTGAGGTCGTTGTAGATGGAGGCCGAGTAGCGGCGCAGCTCGTGGCGTTGCAGGAACCGGTCGATGGCTGCGCTGCTGTCGGCACTGCGCTCAAAGGTCTTGGGCGTGTTCACCTTCAGCAGGTGCACCTTGGGATCGAAGATCTCGATGAGCGGACGGAACGCGTCGAACTTGGCGATGTCCTGATCGGAAAAATTAGAGGCGAACACGATGTCGTTCACCTGGAAATCCTCGATGCGGTGCTTGATCACCA
>CAZQFG010000093.1:0-10440 GCA_964592515.1 uncultured Chryseobacterium sp.
AAGGTCATGTCGCGGTAGTAGCCGCTGCGCCAGTCGCCGTTGCGGAACTGCTTGGCCATGCACACCTGGGCCAGTTCCTTGCCATCGCCGAAGATGCCGAACTTGGCCTTGCCACCCAGCACTTCCTTGCGGCCGATGAGGCTGGCCTCGCGGCTCAGCACGCACAATTCGTAGTCGCGCAGGATCTCGGCGCGCACTTCATCCAGGGTCATGCCTTCCTCCACGTCGGCGGCTTGTTTGGTCGTTGCCATGGGCTGTCTTTCTCGAATGTTCCAAAGGTAGGGCGCAGGGGGGTAAGGCCCATGCTTAGTCATTTCAAGGCCGTGGCATAGCCGCATTGGGCGCAGGCAAGAGTCGGAGTTGGGGGGAAGTAAGTAGGCCTGCTGACGGTGCGCTTGCCAGGTTGACCATTATCAGGCAAATGAATGACGGATGTCAAATGGCAATACCGCTCTACGGGTGAACCTTGCATGCGATCAATAACAACTACACATGCTTCGTTGGTACACGTTCATTACCCTCTTCCTGAGCTTTTCAGCACTGGCTCAGAACCCGCTTGCGGGCACACGTTGGGGTACCTACATGACCGGTCCGGGTGGGGGGTATCTAATGTCGGATTATGAGTTCCATGAGGATACCGTGTTCATCATCTCCACCAACTTTAACATCAGGCTTCCGTTTGCGAAGTATCAGGTGGATGACGATCAGGTCATAATCCATGCTATACCCAATTTCGACTGTGTGAACGACCCGGATACCTTTAGTTTCACGATCATTGTCGATTCGCTGGACTTTGTCCCGCACAGCGCCAGCTGCGCATCCAACATCGCATCGCTGGCTCCTTATCTGTTCATTCGTGTTACAGGTGTCGGTGTTGCGGAGGTTGGACGACCCATACCTATATTATTGTGGCCCAATCCGGCCAATGAAGTACTCAACATTCGTCTTCCAGCAGGCCTTCCCCCGGGCGCACAGATTGCCATAATCAATGCAACAGGGGCCGAAGTGGCGCGTCATGAATGGTTCCAGGATATTCAGTCAGTGCCTATCGGTCAATTGGCACCGGGCTTTTACCATGTTCAGGCATCTGGAGCAGGCAATTTGTACCGACAGCAGTTCATGGTGACGCGGTAAGCTTGGACCGATTTGCTGGCTTGCTGAACGTCAAGCCTTTGATGCTGTCGGACATACAAGGCCAGCAACACCAGCAAAAAGGTGAGCAAGCGCATGGTCCCAAGATACCCCTGCATCCAGCTATTTTGGCGTCCTCAAAGCACTGCCCGCCATGGCGAAAGCCGAACTGAAGACAAAAGAGACCACCGCAAGCGTGGATGCCTTTATCGATGCACTGGCCAGTGAACAGCAGCGCGACGATAGCCGTGCGTTGGTGAAGCTGATGGGTGGCATAACCAAGAGCGCACCCAAGCTGTGGGGCCCCAGCATCATTGGCTTTGGTAGCACCACCTTGAAGTACGACACAGGGCGCGAGGTGGAGTGGATGCAGTGCGGATTCAGTCCGCGCAAGGCGGCGATCACGTTGTACTTCACTTGCGACATCGCGCAGTATGCCAGCCAACTGGAGAAGCTGGGCAAGCACACCACCGGCAAGGGCTGCCTCTACATCAAGCGTCTGTCGGATGTAGATGCCAAGGTGCTGGAGGCATTGGTGAAGAAGGCGGTGAAAGAGTAGGGGTCAACGCCTCATGGGCTGAAGGTTCACGGCGCGTCCGCTAGTTTTGGTCCATTCGCGCCGCATGGTTCTCACCTTTCGCACACACGTTCGTATCGCCGGTTCGCTCTTGCAGGGCATGGCCGTGCAAGCGGTGTTGATGCTGAATGTGGCGCTGGTGCCGCTCGCTGCACATGCCGGTACTACTGCCAGTGCGCAGGAGTGCGAGGGTTTTGTGGCCCGCTCGAAGGAACTGCTGTCCAACGCGCCCGATTCTGCACTTGCACTCGCACTGCGTGCTGAACAGTGCATGGGGCTTTTACCGAGTGCCGAACGGCAGGCCACCGTGTTGATCGCACTGGGCGATGCGTACCTGGCGACCGGCGAAAAGCCTGCGGCGTTGGGTGTTTATCAGCGGGCGCAGTTGGTGATTGAAGATGCATTGGAGAAAGAAGGGTCCCGGCCTGCGCTAGTGCTGGCGCATTCGGACATCAGGATGAAGATCGGTGCATTGCACTTCTACCTACGCGATTGGGAAAAGAGCATTGCCGATTACAACGAGGCCATGCGGATCCTGGACGAGGCACCGGAAGGCATCGCGGACGATGAGCTGGCCCGTCGCAAGGTGCGCCTGTTCAACAACATGGCCGGAGTTCACATCCAGTTGCAGGACCATGGCACGGCCTTGCCCTACTTCGAGCAGGCACTGGTGCTCAATCGTCCGCTGAAGGATGCGCGCAATGAAAGCTCGCTGAACAACAATATCGGCATTTGCCACATGGAGATGGGCCGCTACGACCTGGCGGATCAGTATTTCCTGAAGGCATTGGCCGTGCGCAAGGAGGTGGGTGATGTGCGCGGACAGGCACAGGTGCTGAACAACCTGGGCAAGAACCAGGCGAAGGTGGGTCACTTCGCTGCGGCGCGTGGGCACTACCAACAGGCGCTGTCACTGGGGCGTGCTGCGGGTAGCCGCGAGTCGGTGGTGATCACCTTGGAATCGTTGGCCATGGTGCTGGACACGCTGGGCGAGCACAAGGCCGCGCTTCTTACCTACCGCGCCTTCAAGGCCCTGAACGATAGTCTGTACAGCACCGAGACACGCACCACCATTGCCCGGTTGGAGGAGGAGTTCCGGCGCGACAAGGAGAAGAAGGTGCTTGAACTGGAGGCTGAACGAAAGGATGCCGAGGCTGCCCGCCAACGTACTTGGAACGTGGCCTTGATCGGAGCGCTCTTCTTCCTGCTGCTCACGGCCTTCCTGCTTTTCAAGGTGATGCGTGCCCGCGTGCGCAACGGGTTGTTGGAACAGGAGAAGCTCCGCTTGGAGCATGAGAAGCTGGAGGCCGAACAGGTGGCGCTGCGCGAGAACCTGGAATCGCGGGAAAGGGAGCTGACGGCCAACGCCCTATTCCTGCTGAAGAAGAACGAGCTGATCGCCCATATCGCCGAACGCCTCCTGAAGGCGAAATCCACCTTCAAGCAGGAGAACCAACCGATCATCCAGGAGATCGTGCGCGACCTGCAGGCCAGCGAGGACGACCATAATTGGAAGGAGTTCGAGGTACACTTCACGCGGGTGCATTCCACCTTCTACCAGACCTTGCAGGAACGCTTTCCTTCGCTCACCCCGAACGAGCGCAAGCTGTGTGCCTTCCTCCGGCTCAACATGTCCACCAAGGACATTTCGGCCATCACCCAGCAGAGCCTCAATAGCATCACCGTGGCCCGTTCGCGCCTGCGTAAAAAGCTCCAGATAGAGGGCGAAGAGGTGAACCTGGTGGATTTCCTTCAAGCCATCTAAGGGGTCCGGTTGCTGGATCTGTAAGGGCTTGTTTATCAAGATATAGTGAGTCGCTGTATGGTCCGTGTAAGGCCATTTCGGGTCCCTGTTATGCAGGTGTAAGGGCGGGTGGTCGGGCTGTGCGTTCGATGTAAGGCCTTGTGCGAAAGGGGCGGTCCGGAATGCCCTCACCTTCGCCGCAGATACCCCGAACAGCCCGTGACCGACACCGAACAGCAACCCGCCCCGCTCGACGAGTTCGAACGACTGGAGCTGATCCACCAGCGGATGAAGGCCGAACAAGAGGCCTGGCGGAAGCTGCTGGAGAGCCTGGACGAAGCGAAACGGAAACGCATGAACAAGACACCCAACGATCACACGAACGCATGATGAACAAGCAACTACCCCTCTTGGCCTTCGTGGGCCTTCAACTGGCCCTGCCGAGCGCATTGAGCGCCCAGACCGGCACATTGGATCCCGCCTTCAACAGCGCGGGCTACGTGGTAACACCGGTGAACAATGGCGACAACGCCCAGAAGGTCCTGGTGCAACCCGACCAGAAGATCCTCACCGTGGGAATGAGCTTCGATGCCACGTTCGCCTCCCAGGCCAAGGTGCTCCGCTACATGCCCGATGGAGCCCTGGATACGGACTTTGGCACCAATGGCATCTTCTCTTACGCGCTCGACTTCGAGGCCAACCTCTATTCGGCTGTGCTCACCTCCGAGGGGAAGATCGTGCTGGTGGGAAGCACCACTGATTACCAGACCTATCGCATCCTGCTCATTCGATTGAACGCTGACGGTACACTGGACACCGATTTCGGTACGGGCGGAGTGGTTGCCCAAGCAGTTACCGAGGCTCCTGCTTTCGGCGAGGACAAGGGTTATGATCTGGTTCTTGATGCCGACGGGAACATCCTGGTGTGCGGCACTTCCTTTGGCGCCGACTACACCGACCGCCCAGTGGTGGTCCGCTTTACAGCCGATGGTGCGCTCGATACCGGCTTCGGGACCAATGGCGTGGCCACCATTCCTGTGGGTGAATACCCGAGCGACTTCAAGGGTATCGCTGTGCAGCCCGATGGCAAGATCGTGGTGACGGGTACCTACGGCAACGGACTGCAGTGGTGGGTGTTGCTGCTGGCGCGTTTTGAGGCCGATGGAAGCCTGGACAACAGCTTTGGCACCAATGGCGTGGTGAAGTACAACTACGGAAGCGTGGACGATGAGGCCGAGGACCTGGCCCTGCTTTCCGATGGTTCCATTCTGGTGGCCGGCTTCACGGCCACACAGACCTTCAACTACAGCGCGCTACTGATGAAGTTCACGCCCGATGGAACGCTCGACATCACGTTCAGCGGTGATGGCATTGTGGAGGAGGACCTGGACCAGTACGATTATGCCGCCATGGTGAAGGTGCAGGCCGATGGCCGTATCGTCATGGGCGGTACCTCGGGCGAAGGCCCTCCCAGCGTGTTCGACATGGCCGTTTGGAAGTACACCGCCGATGGCGAGCGCGACCTCTCCTTCGGGAATGGTGGTCTGGCCCAGCCGGTGATCCCGGGCTACAGCGCCATGATCTACGGGATGGACCTGCAGGCCGATGGCAACATCGTGATCGGTGGCCAGGCGCGCACGCTCGAGAACCAGAACCACTTCCTGACCGCCCGCCTGAGCAACGATGTGATCAGCCATGTGGCTGCGACCACTTCGACCGACAAGCAGGGGCTCTACCCCAACCCCGCTATCGCCGGCATTTCGGTGAACTGGCTTTTGGATGCAGAGGTGGATGGACAAGCGCGATTGAGTATCATTGCGGCCGATGGTCGCTGTGTGGCCGCTTACCAGGCCAATGCGCTGCAGCGCGTGCAGGACGGCATTCGCGTCGAACTGCCCGCGGGCATCCGATCCGGGCTCTATCGTCTGGTGCTCGATCAGCAAGATGTGCGCACGGCCACCGAACTGATCATCTCGGAATAAGCGGGGTATCGTTCCAACGGACCTTTGAACAAGGGGGGGGCAGCGGGTAAGGCCGTTGCCCCCTTTTCAGTTGGCGGCCCCGCTGAACGCGTAGCGAACGATATTGGCGCCCATCTGCAGGGCCTTGGTGCGTGTGGCCTCGCTGTCGCCATGCACATCGGCGTCCTCCCAGCCATCGCCGAGGTCGCACTCCACATCGTAGAAACACACCAGCCTGCCTTCCCAGAAGAGGCCGTAACCGCGCGGTGGCTTGCCATCATGCTCGTGCACTTTGGGAAGTCCCTGCGGGAAGTTGAACTTCTGGTGGTAGATGGGATGCGCGAACGGCAGTTCCACGAACTCCAGTTCTGGGAACACGCGCTTCATCATGGGCCGAATGAACTCGTCCATGCCATAGTTGTCGCTGATGTGCAAGAAGCCACCACCGATGAGGTAGTTGCGCAGGTTCTGGGCCTCCTGACCGCTGAACACCACGTTGCCGTGCCCGGTCATGTGAATGAACGGGTAGGTGAAGAGGTCCGGTGCACCCACTTCGACCACCGGCACATCCGGGTTGATGTTCATGCCCATCTGCTGGTTGCAGAAGCGCACCAGGTTAGGCACTGCGGTGGGGTTGGAGTACCAGTCGCCACCACCGTTGTACTTGAGCACCGCCAGTTGATAGGTGCCTTGCGCTTGTGCCGAGGTGTTCGCAACGGCGAAGGCGCCAAAGACGAGCAGAATGAGGAAGCGGTTCAGCATGGGGACGAAGTTACCGTTGCTGTGCGAGGCTCATCCACGTGCAGGCGGCAAGTGCGGCGGTCTCGGTGCGCAACCGGGCGGTGCCCAGGCTTACGGCCGCAAAGTGGTGTTCACGCAGCAGGTCGGCCTCGGTGTTGGTGAAGTCACCTTCCGGGCCTACGAGCACCAGCACATCCCCATTGCCGGAATAGCACTGCATCAATGAGGCGTGTTCTCCCTCGCACCAACCGAAGTAGCGCTGATCTGGCAGTTCACGCTTCAGAAGGTCGGCCAGCGGCGTCAGTTCATCAATGGTGGGCAGCCACGCGCGCTGGCTCTGTTTCATGGCACTGATCGCAACACGGTCCAACCGGTCTATCCGCAGTTTGGCGCGTTCGGTACGGGCGGTCACCAGTGGCGTTATCCGGTCCACCCCGATCTCCACGGCCTTCTCCACGAACCACTCGTAGCGTTCCATCTGCTTGGTGGGTGCCACAGCCAGGTGGATGCGGTGCTTTCGTTCCAGTGGTACCTCTATTCGTTCCACCACACGTGCGGTCACCTCGCGACGGCCCACATGTTCCAGTACGGCCTCCACACGTACACCACGTCCGTTCAGCAGGCCCACGCGCACGCCGTGGCCCAGGCGCAACACACTGGTGGCGTGGTGCGCCTCCTCTTCAGGCAGTTGCACCAGCTCGGTGTCCAGGTCGGGGCAGTGGAACAGATGCATTACTCGGTGGTCTTACGGCGCGTACCATACAGTACCGCGATAAAGGTGAGCACGAACAGGAAGGTGCCCATGGTGGCGGAAAAACCTGCGGCCAAGGGCCATTGCATTTCGGTGAACTGCTTGTGGTAAACGGCGGGCAGGATCATCTCTGCAAAAGGATGGCGCACTTCGGTTGGCAGGCCGTACCACGTGGTGTTCTTCGCCGCGAACGCCAACAAGAGACCCCATGCCGACAGCGCAAGGAACGACCATTTCACCCAAATGCGTGCAGGCAATAAGGGGATCCCGCCGGCCAGCACCAGCACAGCAAGAGCCGTAAGGTGCCTCGGCCCGAACGCCCAGCCGCCCCACCACATGCTGTGCGCGCTCATCATAAGCACCAGCACGCACGCTGGCAGTGCAAGCGGATGTGTGAGCCATTCCCGCCATCCGGTGCGTGGCCTTAGTACGAGGAAGACAATGAGGCAGAGCAACGCCACAGGAGCATGCGTAAAGAGTCCCCGGTAGAAGGAGAAGAGCAGCCCCCACAATGCGGGCATCGTAGGCACCGACATGCCGAACACACTGGCCGTATCCACGTGCGCGGCCACATGGCTGTAAGGTAGCGTGAGCGGTGATCCGGTCACTTTCCAGTTGGCCACCAGGAGCAGCAGGATGCCCGGCGCACCACCCAAGGCCAAGTGCAACAACGCTTGGCCGCGTTTCCGGAACAGGTCCTGTAGCACCCATGCCAGCGGGAACAAGAAGAGGCTGTATTCGCTGAGCACAGCCGCGCTGGCTAAGGCCCCTGCGAGGATGTTCCGCTCGTTCGTGCGCGCACGCCAGGCCATCAACAGGAACAAGGCCGCCAGCAAATGGCCGTGAAAGCTGCCGCTGTACACAATGAGGAACGAGCCAAGGAAGGGTAGCAGGGCCATCCACTCGGCAGGCAGTGCGGTCTCCCGATCGCGTAAGCGCAGCCATGTGAGGGTGATGATCAGCGCGAGCGGAAGGCTACCACAGAGAAAACCACCCAATTGCAGTAGGCCGTTAGTGAGCAGCCCATGTTCGCCTGCCGTGATGAGATGCAGTTGGTTCGCGGCCCACCAGAACGGCACCACCAGCAAGGCTGGCAGCGGGGCTTTTTCGGAGTAGTAGTGTCCGTTCACCAGGGCCTTATCATCCGTTAGGGTATGGTAGGCATCAATGCGCAGGGTGCCGTGCTCGACCAACGCGGCCACCATGGCGGCGCGGCTTACAGTGTTTGCGTTGTGTCCGCGGTCCAGGTGCCAGCTGCACAGGAGCAGGGTCAGGAGGAATACGATCAAGGGACGCAAGCGCGGCGGCATGGCCGTAAAGATGCACAAAGGGGAAGCAGCTCACTATGCGCCCACCGGAGCCTCAGCGGCCGGTGCTTCCTCGACCAAACGCGGTTTCCGTGGCAGGTGGCTGCGCACCAGGAAGGCACCCACCAGCACAAACAGTGCGACACCCGTCCAGTTACCTCCGAAATGGATGAGCACCGCCATGACCACGGCCGCAAGGAAGGCGAGCAGTGCTGTCAAGAACCAGCCTGCGATCACATTGAGCACGCCTGCCACGCGTTGAGCGGCGCTTTCGGCACCCCAGGCACGATCGCTCAACGAAGTGCCCATGGCCACCATGAAAGTGACGTAGGTGGTGCTCAATGGCAGTTTCAGGTCGGTTGCCGCAGCAATGAGCAGGCTGCTCACCATCAGGTTCATGGATGCACGGAGCAGATCGAAGGCCGCACCTTCACGTTCTTCAGCACCATGGTGGCTGAAGCGCTTGTTGATGATGGCCCGGTTGCGACGGCCGAGGATGGAGGTGAACATATCGCCCGTGCGTTGGGCGCTGCGAACAACGCTCCGCGCCAACAGATGCGAGCGAAAGCGTTCCACACCCTGACCTTTCCGTGAAAGATTCACCTCCGTATCAGTCACTTTGCGGGCTTTCGCGCTATACCAAAGGGTAAGCACCATCACTGCTCCTGCCACGTACAGTAAGTAAGACGGCGTTTGAGCAGCGCCTGCCATATCGCCCATCATGAACTGGTCCGCGGAAAGACCACTGGCCAGCCACATCTGGAAGGATTGTAGCCCGGTGATGGGCACGCCGATGAAGTTCACCAGATCATTGCCTGCGAAGGCCATGGCCAGGGAAAAGGTACCCGCCAGCACGATGAGGCGCAAGGGGTCCACTTTCAGCATGCGTTGTGCGAAGAGGGTGATCAAGGTCATCAATGCGAAGGTGCCCGCCATCACACCCTCAATGTGCTCCTGTATCCACTGACCTGTAGGGCCTTTCATCAGGTCGGTGCCCTTCAGGCCTTTCACCAACATGAAGTATACGATGAAGGTGATGGCAAGGCCTGCGATGAGCGAGCCGATGCGATCCACTGTGCGCTGGAAATGGAAGGTGAGCGCGAACCGGGCCAGCCACATTACCAAAGCGCCCACGCTGAAGGCGATCAGCACGGAAAGGAAGATACCACTGACGATCTCCCCCAGCTTCGACGTGTTGATCATCTGCCAAACCGACGTGGCATCGGTGGTGCCGAACTGCAGCTTCAGCCAGGCAACCATCACCGCCGCGCCTAGTAGTTCGAACACGATGGATACCGTTGTGCTCGTGGGAAGACCCAGTGAATTGTATATGTCCAGCAGGATGATGTCCGCCAGCATCACGGCCAGGAAGATCACCATTACATCCGCGAAGCTGAAGTAGGCGGGGTTGAAGATGCCTTTGCGTGCGATCTCCATCATGCCGGTAGAGGCCAGCGCTCCGAGCACGATGCCAACGGAAGCCACCGTCAGGATCACCTTGCGGGAGGCCACCTTCGAGCCGATGGCGGAGTTGAGGAAGTTGGCCGCATCGTTACTGACACCGACCACCAGGTCGGCAACTGCCAGTATCAGCAGCACGATCACAATGGCGAGGAAGCTGTCCATGAGCGACGGTGTAAAGGTCCCGCAGCCTCTTTTCCAAAGCGTAAATCCTGTGTTAAGGTAATGTGAAGTGGGTCGGAATAGTTATGCACATCCGGTGTGCGACCTGATGCTCGTCAGGTCGCCATGGCCACTGTATCAGTAGTGACGGCTACTGCTTCCTGAAGTCCAGCTTGTAGAAGTGGAAGTCGGGGCTGTGGAGCTCCACTTTGAAGCCGATGACCTGATGATCGCCGTCGAACTGGAAGGTGATGTAGCCCGGTTCCAGGAAAGGGTCGGCATGTTGCCACTGGAACGTGTCGAAGTGCCAATGGCCCAGCGTTCCAGTAAGCAGGTCCTTGGCGGGTTGGAAGGTGAGCTGCAAGGTGCCGTTCACTTCGGTGATGGTGGCCGAGCCGTAGATCTTGTCCGTGTAGGTTCCGGCGTAGCTGCCCAGGGAGAGCGTAGGTTTGGTCTTCGGTACTCGGGCGACCAGACGGTCCGCACGGCGTTTGGCCTCGCGCTCGTCGCGCTTTTTCAGGCGGGGCAGCATGTCTCCGACGGGATCGGCCTTGCCTTCGCCTAGGTAGAGGTCCATGATCTTGTTCGTGATGGCGAAGACGCTG
>CAZQFG010000094.1:0-10424 GCA_964592515.1 uncultured Chryseobacterium sp.
TAACGAGGTGTACGAAAAGGGCCTCAACGTGATGGACCTCACGGCCTTCACGCTCTGCAACGAGAACAAGCTGGCCATCATCGTCTTCGACATGAACAAGCCGGGCAACCTGGGCCGCCTCATCGCCGGGCAGCCGGTGGGCACCTTGGTGGAGTTCTAAGCGCCCTTCGTTTTCGTGGCGATCACGAGGTATTCGTGGACCTCGTAGTTGCGTGGGTGCAGTGAAGTGGCCTTGAAGAAGGCATGCCCGCAGCCCGGTCGCATGCGGTCGTGGAGTTCCACGGCGAGTGTGTTCACCTGATCCATCCAGCCCAGGTCCGGGGCTTCGAAGAGTTCCTTTTCGGCGCCTTCGATATCGAGCTTCAGTAGGTCGATATGGTCGATGCCGCATTGCCGCATCAGCGTGGGCACGGTGATGGCAGGTACACCTTGTTCACCAGCCCGCAGTTCGCGGATGTGGTAGGCGCTCGGGTTCAGTCCCTCGGTCTCGAACCCGATGGCGCCATCGGCAGGGGCCAGTGCGGCCTGCACGGTGCGCACGCCGGGGATGTCCTTCACATTGCGCTGTAGCAGGTCGAAGTTGTTGGGGTCGGGCTCCACGGCGATGACCTGTGCCTTGGGCCAGCGCGCCTTGAACCACAAGGTGGCCATACCGATGTTGGCACCCACGTCCACGATCACCTGCGGCTCTTGGTCCATGGGGAAGTGATAGCCGTTCTGGATCACCACCTCATCGAAAATGGCCAGATCACTGGTGCCCGTGCGCACGGTGAGCGGACCGGCCAGTTCGGGCACGCGCACCACCGCCTCGCGGCCCTGCCGTACCTTCTTCAGGTACAGCACACGCAGACCCGTTACAGGCCCCAGCTTTACCACATGTTCCACCAGGTGCCGGAAGGCTTTTGCCACGCGCATGGCCGCCAAGGTAATGGGCCTGTGCTATGCGCCCACGGGTGGTTACTTTTGCCGCCCGAACCATTCTGCCATGATCGATACCGCCGCCGCCCTGAAGACCTGTGAGGAGCACATGCGCAACGCATTGGACCACCTGGACCACGAGCTGACCAAGGTGCGCGCGGGCGCCGCCAACCCCGGCATGCTGGAAACGGTGCGTGTGGACTACTACGGCAGCATGGTGCCCCTTTCGCAGGTGGCCGCTGTGAACACCGGCGACGCCCGCACGCTCTTCGTGAAACCCTGGGAGAAGAAGCTGATCGACGCCATCGAGAAGGCCATCATCGGCGCCAACCTGGGATTCAATCCCAGCAACAACGGCGAGAGCGTGATCATCCACGTGCCCATGCTCACCGAGGAGCGCCGCAAGGGCCTGGTGAAGGCCGCCCATGCCGAGGGCGAGCACGCCAAGGTGGGTATCCGCAGCAGCCGCCAGAAGGCCATGGAGGTGATCAAGGCCGCCAAGAAGGACGGCCTGCCCGAGGATACCGCCAAGGGCCTGGAAGCCGAGGTGGAGAAGCTCACCGGCATCTACAACAAGAAGGTGGAAGCCCTGGTTGAGGCGAAGGAGAAGGATATTATGAAGGTCTAAGGGCATGAGCTAATGGGCCCATGAGCCCATGTGCACATGAAACTACGCCCACACCGGGCTCCCCTCACTGCAATTCCTGCACATTTCGATGGTGCTGCGCGCGGTGAGCAGCTGGCGGCGGAAATCATTGTACGCATCGCTGTGCCACAGCTGGCTGAAGCTGTGCGTGCGAAGGTCGCCGAGCACGTGGTGGGCGTCCTTATCGAAGCAACAGGGCACCACGCGGCCATCCCACGTGATCACGCAGCTGTGCCACATCTTCCAGCAGTTGTCCTCCAGCTTGTTCTTCACCTCCCACACGCCTGAGGCGTTGCGGCGGTAACGGGCGTACTTGTCCTGCGTGGGGATCAGCGGGTGGTCGTCCTTGGGGTCGTACACCTGGGCGGTCTTCAGCCACAGGTCGTCCACGCCGATCTTCTTCGCCAGGACGCGTGCCTCGGGGATCTGGTGCTCGTTGGGCTTCACCACCAGGAACTGGAACACCACATGGGGCGTGAGGCTCTTCAGCTTCCGTTTCCACTTCACGATGCGCTCGGCGCCTTCGATCACTTTGGCCAGGTCGCCTTCGCGGCGGTAGGCGGAGTAGGTGTGCTGGTCGGTGCCATCCAGCGAGATGATGAGGCGCGAAAGGCCGCTGCGCACGGTGGCCTCGGCCTTCTCCTCGGTGAGGAAGTGTGCGTTGGTGCTGGTGTTGGTGTAGAGGCCCTTGCGGTTGGCCAGTGACACCATGTCCAGGAAGTCCGGATTGATGTAGGGCTCGCCTTGGAAGTAGAAGGTGAGCGCCCACAGGTCATCGCCCAGTTCGTCCATCACGCGGGCGAAGAGGTCCTGATTGAGGTTGCCGGTGGGGCGTGTGAAGCTGCGTAGCCCGCTGGGGCATTCGGGGCAGCGCAGGTTGCAGGCGGTGGTGGGCTCGAAGCTGATGCTGAAGGGCAGTCCGCCGATGCGCGGGTCCTTGGTGTGTTTGGCCCGTTGGAAGCTGCTCCACAATGCGGCGGCATTGCGCAAGCGCCGGGGCGTGGCCTTGCGCGACCATTCGAGGCCATCGCGGAGGGGAGCGAACATGGAGGCCGCAAGTTACCGTTGTGCTCGGCTGTTACTTTCGAGGGCCTGCTTTCGTCATAGGTCCGGAACCCCTCATTCCAATGGTCATGGTGCGTCCTTCCCTGGTCCTGTTGCTCGCTCTGTTCTTGGCGAAGGCCTCGGCACAGCAGCTGGTGCAGGGGCGTGTGGTGGATGCCGTTACACAGGAGCCGCTCGCGTTCGTGCACGTACTGGCGGAGGGCGAGCGTGAGGGGGCCACCACCGATATCGACGGACGATTCGTGCTGCGGATCGTGGGCGCATCGGCCACGGTCCGTTTCAGCTATGTGGGCTACGCGCCGCATACCGAGACCCTTTCCGTGGGCCCGCCCGCAGTGGTGCGCATGCAACGCACTGCCGTGGAACTGCGCACGGTGGAGGTGCTGCCCGGCGAGAACCCCGCGCACCGCATCATTCAACGGGTGTACGCCGCCCGCAAGGAGAGTGACGGGCTGCGCAATCGGCCACACCGCTACACCAGCTACAGCAAGTCGGTGTTCACCGGTGATGTTGACAGCGCCCTGATGCGCGATCCGTCCCGTATCGCCGCCCTGGACAGCAATGATCGGGAGGCCGTCGAGTTCATGCAGCGGCAGCACCTGTTGCTGATGGAGAGCGCCACGCGCAAGAGCTTCATTCCACCGGCGGCGGAGAAGGAGGAGGTGCTGGCCATGCGCGTGAGCGGCCTGAAGGACCCTTCGCTATTGGCTTTGCTGGCCTCCACAAAGACCTTTTCCATTTACGCCCCGCAGATCACCTTCAACGAGCGTACCTACTTGGGCCCGATCGGTCCGGGCAGCACCGACCAGTACCTCTTCCTGCTGCAGGACACGCTCTACCAGGGCCGCGACTCGGTGTTCGTGATCAGCTATCGGCCTCGGAAAGGGCGCAAGTTCGAGGGTCTGCAAGGGGTGCTTTACGTGAACACCGATGGTTACGCACTGCAGAACGTGATCGCCGAACCGGTGGAGCGGGAGGGTGGCATGAACCTGAAGCTGCAACAGCAGTTCGAGAAGGTGGGCGGTAAGGCCTGGTTCCCTGTGCAGCTGAACACCTTCATGTACTTCGATGGGGTGCAGGTGAACAACTGGAAGCTGATGGGGGTGAGCCGCACTTACCTGAAGGACATCGAGCTGGACGTGGACATTGCGCGCAAGGAAGTGCGTGGTCCGGAGCTGGTGATGGACCGCATGGCCGTGCGTCGCGAGGACGACTTCTGGGCCGGCCTTCGCAGCGATACCCTGGACAAGAAGGACCAGCGCACCTACCATGTGATCGACAGCATTGGCGAGGCCGAGAAGCTGGACCAGAAAGTGAAGTGGCTGGGCGCGCTCACCACCGGCAAGCTGCCCATCGGCCCTTTCGATCTACGGCTCGACCAGGTGATGCGCTACAACAAGTACGAGAACCTGCGGCTAGGGCTGGGCGCGGTGACCAACGACAAGGTGACGCGCTATGCGGCCCTGGGCGGCTATTTCGCCTATGGCTTCGGCGATGAGCGGTGGAAGTTCGGTGGCGACCTTACGCTGAAGCCCCGGCCCGGTCGCGAGCTGGAACTGAAGGGCTACTATGCCAACGATGTGGAAGAGAGCGGCGGATGGTCGTTCATGGGCCAGCGCCGGTCGTTCACCAGCGAGAGCTACCGCTGGCTTTACGTGGACCGCATGGACCGCATCGAACGAATGGGGGCCGAACTGGCCGTGCGTGCTGGTAGTTCGCTGAAACTGTGGCTGGGCACCGACCTGACCGACCGCCTGAACGTGATCGGCTACCAGTACGCCGCGCCCGTGGCCGACGGAGTGACCCTGCTGACCAACAGGTTCCGCACCGGAGCGATCTCGCTGGGGGCGCGCTTTGCCTTCCGCGAGCGGGTGGCCCGCTTCCCCGATCGGCAGGTGGGGCTGGGCACGCGCTGGCCGGTACTGTATGTGCAGGCCTGGCAGGCGGTGGATGGGCTGTGGGGCGGCGAGTACGACCTGTGGCGCGTGGTGATGCAGTTGGAGAAGACCTTCAGGCTGCGCATGGTGGGCGACCTTTCCCTGCGTGTGGTGGGCGGTGCGGCGGAGGGGTCGGCGCCCTATCCCTTCCTCTTCAACCTGCGTGGTTCCAACGATGGACGCGTGCCACTGGCCACACAGAACACCTTCGAGACCATGCTGCCCAACGAGTTCGCCGCCGATCGTTTCGTGGCCGTGCACCTGCGGCACAGCTTCGGCAACCTGCTCTTCAAGGGGAAGAAGTTCAGGCCGGTGCCCGTGGTGGTGGCCAACGCCGCCTGGGGAACGCTGGCCCAGCCTGAGCGCCACCGCGGCTACACCTTCAGCACGGCAGAGGACGGCTATTACGAGGCCGGCCTGCAGATCGACGACCTGTTGAAAATGAACACCACTGGCTTCGGCATAGGTGCCTTCTACCGTATGGGCCCCAACGCCCTGCCCACCGCCGCCGACAACCTGGCCCTGAAAATGACCCTGGGCCTCAGCTTTTGACCGGGGGAAGGGCTTCGCGCCGGATCTCGTTCCTTTGTCCGGCGCGGTAGGGGGCACATTCCAGACCGTGGCGATACCCCCATGTGGGCTTGGCTTTCCAGCAGGATATTGCGCAACCGGACCGGCATCCTCGTGGTGCTCGGCCTCATCACGGCCTTCTTCGCCTACGAGGCCAAGAACGTGAAGGTGAGCTACAAGTTCGGTGGGCTTCTGCCCAAGAACGATAGTGCCTATGTGCAGTATGAGCGGCTGCTGTCGAAGTTCTCCGAGGACGGCAATGTGATCGTGCTGGGCGTGCAGGATAAGGCCTTGTACGAGTTGGACAACTTCCAGGCCTGGTGGCAGCTGGGCCACGATCTGAAGGCACAGCCCGGTGTGGATTCGGTCTTCTCCGAGGCCCACCTCTTCGAACTGGTGCGCAACGACAGTCTCAAGCGCTTCCAGCTCTCGAACGTGATCCCCACCAAGCCTACCACACAGGCCGAGGTGGACAGCCTGCACGCCAAGGTGCGCTCGCTGCCCTTCTACCGTGGGTTGCTCTACAACGACAGCACCCATGCCAGCCTGATGATGGTGTTCGTGAACGCTGAACGTTTCAACAGCGAACAGCGCGGCGACATGGTGGACCTTATCGCCGCACGGGTGGACGAGTTCGCCAAGGGGCGGTTCAAGGTCTACCACAGCGGCCTGCCCTTTATCCGCACGGTGGTCACCGAGCGCACCAAGAGCGAACTGCGCATGTTCGTGGGGCTGATGGTGCTGGTGGTGGCGGTGCTCCTGCTGCTGTTCTTCAAGTCGTGGCGGGCCATGCTGGTCAGCCTTACCGTGGTGGCGGTCGGTGTGATCTGGGCCATGGGCTCCATCGGCCTGTTCGGCTTCAAGCTCACCTCGGTGATGGCGATCATACCGCCCTTGATCATTGTGATCGGTGTGCCCAACTGCATCTTCCTGATCAACAAGTTCCACTACGAGTTCGCCACCCACGGCAACCGCGTGAAGGCACTAACGCGCGTGGTGTATCGCGTGGGCCGGGCATCCTTCATGACCAATGCCACCACCGCAGTGGGCTTCGCCACCTTCGTGGTCACCTATAGCGATGTGCTGAAGCAGTTCGGGTTGATCGCATCCATCAACATCATGGCGGTGTTCGCGCTCAGCTTGTTGTTGGTGCCCATCCTCTTCAGTTTCCAGGGCGACCCAAAGGCACGCCACCTTGCCCATTTGGACCGCAAATGGGTGGACCGCAGCACGGAAGGACTCATTCATATGGTCCAGTTCAACCGTCCAATGGTTTACGGTGTGACCGCGGTTCTGATAGCCATCAGTCTGGTAGGTGCCTCCCGGCTGAAGAACGAGAGCCATGTGGTGGACGACCTGCCCACGAACGACCCGGTGATGCAGGACCTGCGCTTCTTCGAGGAGAATTTCAATGGGGTGCTGCCGTTGGAGGTAATGGTGGATACACGCAAGAAGGGTCAGGCCCTGAAGGAGGTGAACCTCAAGCGTATCGCCCAACTGCAGGATTCGCTGGCCACGCATCCCGAGCTGTCCCGCTCCTTGTCCATTGCCGACGCGGTGAAGTTCACCAAACAGTCGTTCTATGGAGGTGACCCGGAGCGCTACGAGCTGATCCGAGGCAACGAGAAGACCTTCATCCTGCCCTACCTTGAATCAGCGGACAACAAAGGTGGTCTGGCAAGGGGCTTCCTGGACGAGGATCGGCAGGCGACGCGGGTCACGGTGCAGGTGGCCGATGTGGGCACCGCGCGCATGGATGTGCTGATGGGCCGCTTGCGTGCACAGGTGGATTCGATATTCGATCCCGCCAAGTACAGTGTGGTGCTCACAGGCACCAGTGTGGTGTTCCTTGAGGGCAGCAAATACATGGTCAAGAATCTGGTGGTCTCGTTGATCATGGCGGTATTCCTGATCAGCGGATTGATGGCCTTGCTCTTCAATTCGTTCCGCATGGTGCTCATCTCGCTCATACCCAACCTGGTGCCGCTCATCACCACGGCCGGCATGATGGGCTACTTGGGCATTGCGATCAAGCCCAGCACGATCCTCGTTTTCAGCATCGCATTGGGCATCGCTGTGGACGATGCGATCCACTACCTGAGCAAGTACCGCCAGGAACTGAAGCTCACTGATCACAACATCCGCCATTCAGTGATACTGGCTTTGCGCGAGGCCGGTGTGAGCATGATGTACACGAGCATTGTGCTGTTCTGCGGTTTCAGCCTGTTCGTCTTCTCCGATTTCGGTGGCACCCAGGCGCTGGGCCTCCTGGTGTCCTTTACGTTGCTGGTGGCCATGTTCACCAACCTCATCATCCTGCCTTCCTTACTGCTCTCGTTCGAGCGTTCGATCACCACCAAGGCCTTCGAAGAGCCGTTGCTCGACATCCTTGATGAGGAGCAGGACATTGACCTGGACGAACTGAAGATCGAGGGACACGACAAGCCTAAGGAAAAATGAAAGGGATCATTCTGGCCGGCGGGTCCGGTACGCGCCTGCATCCGCTCACCCTGGCCGTGAGCAAACAGTTGATGCCGGTGTACGACAAGCCCATGATCTACTACCCGCTCAGTACCCTCATGGCTGCTGGGATACGGGAGATCCTCATCATCAGTACACCGCATGATCTGCCCAGTTTCCGAAAGCTGTTGGGCGATGGAACGCAGTTGGGCTGTGAGTTCACTTACGCTGAACAGCCTGAGCCCAATGGGTTGGCGCAGGCGTTCGTCATTGGTCGCGAGCATGTGGGCAATGATCCCGTGGCGCTCATTCTCGGCGATAACATCTTCTACGGGCGTGGCTTCGGCCGGATGCTCTCGGAGCACACCAACCCCGATGGTGGCCTGGTGTTCGCCTACCATGTGAGCGATCCCGAACGCTACGGTGTGGTGGAGTTCGATGCCGACAATCGTGCGCTGAGCATCGAGGAGAAACCCGCCAAGCCCAAGAGCAATTATGCCGTTCCGGGCCTGTACTTCTACGACAACAGCGTGGTTGAGATCGCAGCCAAGCTGAAGCCCAGTGCACGCGGTGAGTACGAGATCACCGATGTGAACAAGGAATACCTGCGCCAGGGCCGGTTGAAGGTGGAGATCATGGACCGCGGAACGGCTTGGTTGGACACCGGCACCTTCCGCTCGCTGATGCAGGCGGGCCAGTTCGTGCAGGTGATCGAGGAACGGCAGGGCCTGCGTATCGGCTGCATTGAGGAAATAGCGTGGAAGAAAGGCTTCATCGACGCCGAACAACTCAAGGCACTTGCGCGTCCTTTGGTGAAGAGCGGATACGGGGAGTACCTGTTGAAGCTCGTGGAGCCCTGATCCCGATGCGATCGTTCGATGAGCACCGCGCAGCCGTGGAGGCGCGCATAGAGCGTTGGTGTGCGGCCATGCCCGCCAATGGCCTGCACGACCCCATGGCCTACCTGATGCGTCTGCCCGCCAAACGCGTGCGCCCCGTGGCCGTTCTCATGGCCCACGAACTGTTCAGCGGCGCGGCCGAAGGGGCCTTAGAGGAAGCATTGGGCATCGAGCTGTTCCACAACTTCACGCTGATGCATGACGACATCATGGACGAGGCGCCACTGCGGCGCGGCAGGCCCACGGTGCATGCAAAGTGGAACACGAACACCGCCATCCTGAGCGGCGATGCCATGCTGGTGCGCGCCTACATGCAGATGGGGCGCAACGTCCAGGTCATGGAGCTCTTCAACCGCTATGCCCTGGAGGTGTGCGAAGGGCAGCAGCTCGACATGGAGTTCGAGCGCCGGGACGAGGTGTCGCTGGAGGAGTACAAGGAGATGATCCGCCTGAAGACCGCTGTGCTGCTCTCCTGCGCGATGCAGGTGGGCGCCATACTGGCCGGGGCATCGGAAAGTGATGTTCGGCGTATCGCGGATATCGGTGAGCACTTGGGTCTCGCGTTCCAATTGCGCGATGATCTGCTGGATGCGTTCGGCGACCCGGACAAGGTGGGAAAGCAGGTGGGCGGAGATCTGCGCGCGGGGAAGAAGACCTGGTTGCTGATCCGTGGTCTGGAGAGGAGCCACTTGGCCGGAAGGGCCGAACTTCAAGAGGAACTCGCCAAAGCCCCCGCCGAGCGTGATGTGCCCCGCATGATCCGCGTGTTGGAGGAATTGGGTGTTCGCGCAGAGGCTGAGGCCGAAGTGGTGCAACACGATGAGGCTGCGCTTGCGGGCCTTGATGCGATCGGCACACCTGAAGCGAACAAGCTCCCTATGCGAGAGCTTGCCGCCATGCTGATGGCGCGCACGTATTGATGCTATCGCGGTCGCAGGAGGTCGTGCAATGCAGCTTCCAGTTCAGGGTACTTGAAGCGGAAGCCTGTATTGAGCAAGCGCTGGTTCGATGCGCGTGAGCCTTCGAGCAGAATGGACGATAGTTCGCCCAAGGCCAGTTTCAGCACGAAGCCCGGCACCGCAGGGAGTACGTAAGGGCGATGGAGCACACGTGCCGTGGTGCGCATGAACGCGGCGTTGGTGACGTCATTACCGCTGTTGACATTGTAAGCGCCGTTGTATCTGTCATCGAACAGAGCCTTCATGTATGCGCTGACCAGATCGTCCAGATGGACCCACGGCATCCATTGGTTACCACTTCCCAGCGCCGCACCGAGACCGAAGCGCACCGGCGCGGCCAACTTGGCCAGTGCTCCACCGGTGCGCGATAGCACAATGGGCGTCCGCAACTTCACCACACGGCAGTTCGTCGCCCATTCATCCACAGCGGCTTCCCATTCACGACTGATGCGACCGATGGTATCGGTGCCGGGTGCATCCGTTTCCACGAATACATGATCGCTGGTCACCGCGCCGTAGTAGTTGATCCCCGCTGCGCTGACGAAGCTCTTCAACCGCACACCCTGTTCCGTGGCAGAGCGGAGCAGGAGCCTGGACGAGGCCGCGCGGCTCGTGATCAGCTCGTCCACGCGGGCCTTGCTCCAACGCTTGTCCGCAATGCCTGCTCCGGCCAGATGCACCACGTGTTCCACATCGTGCCATGCTGCGGGGTCCAGCATGCCTTGCTGTACCGACCATCGAAAGCGCTTCACGTTGTCGCCCGCGGTGGAGGCCGTGCGGCTCAGCAGGTTTACCTGATGCCCGGCGTTTTGCAATGCATGGGTGAGCGCAGTGCCGATGAGCCCGGTGCCACCTGTGATAAGGACCTTGGACATGGTACAAAGCAATGCAGGCAGGCAAAGGCGCCTTCCGCATTAACAGGAGCATAACAGATCCGGCGAGGTACGGTTCAGCGTTGCACAGCGATGCG
>CAZQFG010000095.1:0-10228 GCA_964592515.1 uncultured Chryseobacterium sp.
TCCGGCAATGCCAGTTCCTTGATATGCGGCAGGAAGATGCTACTGGCGAACAAGTGATCCACAGGCACCTCGAAGAAGCCCTGTATCTGGTCCGCATGCAGGTCCATGGTCATCACCCGGTCCACACCGGCGGCGGTGAGCATATTGGCGACCAACTTGGCACCGATGGACACACGGGGCTTGTCCTTCCGGTCCTGACGGGCAAATCCGAAGTAGGGCATCACGGCCACAATGCGCTTGGCGCTCGCGCGCTTCGCCGCATCAACCATCATCAACAGCTCGAACAGGTTGTCGCTGGGCGGGAAGGTGCTCTGCACGATGAACACCAGCTCACCGCGCACGGTCTCCTCGAAACTGGGCTGGAATTCCCCGTCACTGAAGCGGCTCACCGTGACCTCGCCCAAGCGCTCGCCGCTGGCCGCAGCGATCTGTTCGGCCAGGTACCGCGTAGCGGAACCGCTGAAGATCTTGGAACTTTCCTGCATGACTTGGCGCCGAAATCGGGCTGCAAATGTAGTGATCTTCCGGTGGTTATCAACACCTGTTGGTGGAGGGCCCCTGCAAGGCCTCCGGCTAACTTGCAGGCCCTAGTCCCAAACTGCTTCTACAGCGCTTTATACATGCCAAAGACCGCATTCTCCTCCCCCGCCCAACTGGCCCAGGACGTTCTAGCCGCCGTTCGGCGCAGCGGTGCGGCCGGCATCACCAGCCAGCAGTTGGCCCTTCAACTGGGGTTCAAGGACAAGGGCCACCGCTACCTGCTTTTCGACGCCATAGAGCTATTGCTCGACGAGGGACGCATTGAGACCGGGAAAAAGGGGCGGTATACGGCCATTGGCGGGCGCGATACGCTGGAGGGCACCATCGACATCATTGCCAGTGGTGCTGGGTATGTGCGCATAGAAGGGCAGACCGACGACATCTATGTGCACAACCGCGATATCGGCACAGCCCTGCACGGGGATCGGGTACTGGTGAAACAGAACGGCGGGCGTGGCATACGGGCCGAGGGCAAAGTGCTGCAAGTGATCAAGAGGCGGCGCACCGAGTTCGTAGGCACCATTCACAAGCAGGAAGGACGCATGCTGTTGGTGGCCGACGACCAACGCGTGCAGCGTCCGTTCATGATCCCGCTGCATGCTTCCATGAACGCACAGGATGGCGACAAGGCCATCATCGCCCTGGGTGAATGGAAGGACGCGCGCGACCTTCCGCGAGGTGAGGTGGTGCGTATTCTGGGCCGCGCTGGCGAACATCACGTGGAAATGCACGCGATACTGGCCGAGTTCGGCCTACCGCTGGAATTCCCAGAGAGCGTACTACAGGCCAGCACGATGATCATAGATGGGGTAACGCCCGAGGAGATCGCACGCCGCCGCGATGTCCGGCACATTCCCACGCTCACCATCGACCCTGATGACGCGAAGGACCTGGATGATGCCCTGAGCGTACGTCGTTTGGAGAACGGACATTGGGAGGTGGGTATCCATATTGCGGACGTAAGCCATTATGTAACGCCCCGCAGCGTGATCGACATGGAGGCCGCGAACCGCGCGACCAGCGTGTACTTGGTCGACCGCGTGGTGCCCATGCTTCCGGAAAAGCTCAGCAACGACCTGTGCTCACTGAACCCGCACACCGACAAGCTGAGCTTCAGTGCCATCTTCGAACTTGATGAAGTGGCGAACATCAAAGGAGAATGGTTCGGGCGCACGGTCATGCGCTCACAGCGTCGTTTCGCTTATGCCGAGGCACAAGCCATTATTGATGGCGGCGATGGCGAGTTCAAGAACGAGGTGCTCTTGCTCCACGGCCTGGCGCAGGTCCTTCGCAAGGAGCGCATTGCCAACGGTGCCTTGGAGATCGGTGGCAACGAGGTGAAGTTCAAGCTCGATGAGAAAGGCAGACCCCTGGGAGTGTACGAGAAAGTAATGGGGCCCGCCAACTGGCTCATCGAGGAGTTCATGCTGCTGGCGAACAAGCGTGTGGCGGCGTGGGTGAACAAGCAGAAGAAAGGTGGCGTACCCCCGTTCGTGTACCGGGTACATGACCTGCCCGATCCCGAAAAGGTGGAGGCATTGCGTGCGCTCGCAAAGAGCTTTGGCCACTCGTTGGTCGTCCACAAGGACGAGGACCTGCCGCATGCCATCAATCGCTTGTTGAACGATGTGCGGGGTAAGGAGGAGGAGAACATCATCAAGCAAGTGGCCATCCGTAGCATGGCGAAGGCCATCTACAGCACGGAGAACATCGGCCACTACGGGCTTGCCTTCGAGCATTACACCCACTTCACCTCTCCCATCCGCCGCTACCCTGACCTGTTGGTACACCGCGCCATGGCCCACTACTTGGAGGGCGGCAAACACCTGGATCGTGAAGCACTGGAGATCAGCTGCAAGCACAGCTCGCGCATGGAGAAACAGGCCTCCGATGCGGAACGCGCCAGCATTCGTTACAAGCAGGCCGAATACCTGTTGGCGCGCATTGGGCAGACCTTCGATGGTATCATCAGTGGCCTTACCAACTGGGGTGTTTATGTGGAGCTACGCGAGAACAAGTGCGAAGGCATGATCAGCATGCGCGAACTGCCAGGGGATGTGTTCCGCTTTGACCAGGAACGTTATGCCGTGGTGGGCCACCGCACGGGGCGGCGTTTCCAGCTGGGCGATGAGGTAAGTGTGACCATTAAGGCCGTAGACATGGACCGCCGCGCCGTTGACCTTTCCTTGGCCGGTGAACCAGCCGTCACCACATCGGGCAAGTTCGTTCGCGGGCACACCACCGGTAAGGCGACCAGCAAAGGCGCTGGGAAAGGCAAAAAGGGCAGTGGGAAAAAAGGAAAGACCGGTCGCAGATGAACCGGTCCTTTCCTTTTTGAAAGGCGCGTTCAGACCAAGTTCAATCGCTTGGCAAGCTCATCCTTGTAAGAGCCCCCAATGGGGATCACCTTCTTGTCGTTCTCCAGGATCAGGTTCGGCCCTTCGATGGCCGTGATCTTGTCCAACCGCACAATGAAGCTGCGGTGCACGCGAACGAACTCGGGTTCGGGCAACTTGGACTCTATGTCCTTCATGGTGCTGTGCACGGTGTAGCGTGTGTTCAGCGTGTTGATCACCACGTAGTCCTTCAGCGCCTCAATGAAGTAGATATCGCTCGTTTTGAGCTTCACCAGACGGCTATTGCTCTTCACGAACAGGATATCCCGACCGCTTTCCTTGTTCTCCACAATGGCATAGAGCATGTCCCGCTCCTTCAGCACCTCGGTCTCCTTCTTGTGCTTGTAGAGTGCCATCTCGATCGACGTGTGGATATCGATCTCCTTGAACGGCTTGATGATGTACCCGTAAGGTTGCGTCACCTTGGCCTTGGCCAGCGTGCTCTCATCAGCATATGCGGTGAGGAAGATCACCGGAATGTTGGTTTCCCTGCGAATGCGGTCCGCGGCCTCGATCCCGTTCATCTCGCCCTTGAGCATGATGTCCATGAGGATGATGTCCGGAAGATGTTCCGTGGCCAGGGTAACCGCCTGTTCACCCGTGCTGGCCGCACCCACCACATTGTAGCCCAATTTCTTCAGGCTGTGCTGGATGTCCTTGCTCACAATGCTCTCATCCTCAACTACGAGGACGTTCGTCTGCGCCATTGACGGTTTGCTTGATACGCTCAAAAGTAAGCAAATAGGTCACCCCACTGCCAGAGGTGATCTCTATTCGGCCATCCAGTTGATCGACCAGTGTGCGGACCAGCTCCAGGCCCAGGTTGCCTTGTACATGTGGATCGAAACCTTCGGGAAGACCGATGCCATTGTCCGAGACGGTCAGTTCCACGCGATCGCCTTCGCACCTCAGCCGGATATCGACCATGCCCGCCGCACCATTGGGATAGGCGTGTTTCAATGCGTTGCTGATCAGTTCGTTCAGGATAAGCCCGCATGGTATGGCCTGATCGAGCACCAGGTTGGTGGACCTCAGGTCCAGGTTCAATTCCACCTTGCCGTTCAGGCTGTAGCTCATGACCAGGTTGCGGGCCAATCCGTCCACGTAGGCTGCCAGGTCCAACGAGCTAAAATCCTTGTGCTGATAGAGGCTTTCGTGAATGAGCGACATGCTGCGGATCCGGTCGCGGCTGTGGTGCAAAAGGTCCTTCAGTCTTTCATCATCACCCACGTACGCAGACTGCAGGTTCATGATGCTGGAGATGATCTGCAGGTTGTTCTTCACCCGGTGATGCACCTCCTTGAGCAGGACCTCCTTTTCTGCGAGGCTGCGCATGAGTTCGCGCTGGGCCTCTTTGCGTTCGGTGATGTGGTAGGCCAGACACGAGATCTCCTGCACGCGGCCATCCACGATGATGGGGTTCACGAAATTCTCCACCCATATCGTGCGTCCTGTACGGTCCACGAGCTCGGCCTCGAATTGTTGAGGCTTACCCTTCAGTGCGTTCAAATACCGGTCAGTATAGCGCCCATGGTTACTACCTGCTGCCTTTTGCGATGCTTCGGCCACGAAAAGGTCTCCCATGCCCAAGGTGATCCCGAAATCCTCTTGAATGGCCTCTTGGAACCGTTCGTTGAACGAGGTGATCCGGAAGTCCTTGTCCAAGGTCCATATCATCATGTTCGCAGAGCTTTCGAAGATGGCCTGCAAACGGGCGGAGTTCTCGCGAACGCGGTCCTCGGCCTTTTTCTGTTCGGTGATCTCATGGCCCACGCCGAACACCTCATTCACGTGCCCTTCCTGATCGAATATGGGGCTCAGGAAGATCTCGTTGCAGACCCGACCGCCATTTTGGTCCAATACATCGGTCTCGAAACGAACGGGTCTCCCTGAGAAGGCTTCGGCGTATTTCTTTTCCCAGAACGCATGGTACTCCTCCGTGGCGAAACGTCTTCGGGGCTTCTGCGGGTCGATATTGATCTCGGGCCGCGTTCCATGCAGGCGTTCGATCATATCGCCATAGGCCTTGTTGTGCGAGGTGAGCTTGATATCGCTGTCCACGGTCCAGAACAGGTGGTCGCTACTTTCGAACAAGGCCTTCCACTTGGCCTCATGCTCTTGCACACGTTGGCGGGCGGCATGCATGCCCGATACATCGCGGAAAATGCTGCGCGTGGCCACGGGCCTGCCATCCACAAGCCCCAGGTTGGTCGTTCCCTCCACATGCACCGAGCGACCATCCTTGGCCACGAAAACGGTCTGGATCTCTTCCGCGGACCCGCCCGTCATGATCAACTCGAACAGTTGCTGGCAATGCGACCGGTGAGCGGGATGTATGATGTCCAGGAACTGCATATTGGCCAGGTCCTGTTCGGTGTAACCGAGCACCTGTTTCCAAGCGTTGTTCACATACTGGAACCGGCCTTGATGATCGACGCTATGAATGAGGTCCGTTGCGTTCTCGAACAGATCGCGATACTTCTCTTCACTGGCGCGCAAAGCTTCCTGATCGCGCTTTACACGCGTGATGTCGCGCGAAACACCCATGGCACCCAACAGGTGTCCTTCCTCATCGAACAGGCGTGATGCGGCCAGGAACGATGTGAACACTTCGCCATCGCGGGTCCTGTTCTCCACTTCACCCGTATACACGCCGTGCTCTTCCAGCTCGCGCTGAATGGCCATGTACTGCTCCGGGTCGGCATAGAGCTTCCGTGTACTGGTGCCCATGATCTCCTCCGGCTCCCAGCCAAAACGCATACTGGCAGCCGGATTGAACTCCGTGATCCGGCCTTCTGGATCAGCGGCCATGATCATATCTATGGAGCTATCCACCAGGATGCGGAGGTACTTCCGGGACCGCTTGAGCTCTTCCTGTGTGCGTCGGTGCTGTAGGATCTCATCACGCAGCACTTGGTTCACCTCCTCGGCCATACGTAGCCGAATGCGTTCCTCCAACAAACCTTGCTGTACGCTTTGGTCCTGCATTGTGAGCTGGACCGCGTCACGTCCTTCATGGTGTACGGCTGTTGCGAACAGCAGTATCTCCAAGCCGGCGCCTTTGGACAGGGTCACGGACAAAGGCTTCTCAGCTGCATCGTTGGCGGCAACGCGCTGCAACAGGTCCTGCACGGACAACGAACTTTCCGGAAGGAACAAGTCGCCAATTGACGTGCCGATCAGGGAATGCCCGGCCATTTGTTCTGCGACCGGGTTGGCATATTGAACGAGACCTCCTGAAACCACAAGAAGTCCATCCCGTATATGCTCCACCACGCTGCGGTAGCTGGCCATCAGCGAGGCTTGTTCCACTTGGGCCTGGCGGAAGGCCGTGATATCAATGAGCGATCCCTGGATGGTGGGCGCCCTGCCCTCGGGCTCATCAAGGAAAACGTTCTCCAGCACGTGTACGGCCCTGCCGTTCCTGTGCTTGAGCACGATCTCGAAATTGATGAGTCGCTTTTCCCTGTTTAGGGTCTCCAGGAAGCGATCACGTTCTTCCTTGGAGTAATACAGGTTGAGCGCTTGACCACGCATGAGCGCATCACGCCCACCATAACCCAGTATTTGGGCCATGGCATCGTTACACTCCAGAAAACGACCTTCAACGGTGGTACGGAACATGCCGGCGAGGCTGCGGCTCACCAGATCATCGTACTGACGTTTCAGTTCGAGGTACGCCTTGGCAAGCTCCGAAGTGGCCTCGTTCTCACCGTTCGTCCCGTCCCCCACGTTCATGGCCCGAACTTACGATTTCGCCCCAATGATGCTCAGGGTTGGTCGCCACCTGGCTGGAACGGCGGCGGTACTTTCTCGCCATCAATGCGCACTTCGGCCCCATCGCGGAACTTGATCGTGAGCACGATGTTTCCGGCCTCATCGTAGTGCACGAAATCACCCTGTTGAAGACCCATGGTGAATCGCCCTTCGAGCTTCAACTGCCCATTGGGCCAGTACCACTTCTGTTTGCCATCGGGCTCCCCGTTGATAAAGCTGCCTGTGAAATACTTCTTACCGGTCTCCAGGTAAGTGTACACCCAAGGCCCATCCTTCAACCCATCCTTGTAGGCCCCTTCCTCACGGTGATCGCCCACCTCGTAGGTCCATTTGCCTTCTTTTCGTCCATCGATGTACTCACCTCCAGTGATCACATGTCCATCCTCTGCATACTCCACTGAGGCACCATCCTCCTTACCTCGACGGTAGATCTCTTCGCGGTGAACAGCACCTTCCTCGTAGAACCACTTCCAAGGCCCATTGGCAAGGCCGTTCAAGTAGCGGCCCCTTTGCTCGACTTTTCCACTGCGATGGTAGAATGTCCAATCGCCATCCTTCTTTCCCTCTTTGTAACTGCCCTCAGCGCGTTTCTCACCGGTGGCATAATACTCTACCCAAGGTCCTTCAAGAGCGCCAACCTCGTTGACCATACCCTCGCTGACCAACTGGTCGCCCATATAGATCTTGGCACCATTGATCTTACCGTCCAGGCCGAACTCCTTGAAGAGCCCTTCGCGTTTGCCCGAGCGTGAATAGCTGCCAATGCTGGCCACCTTACCGTTCGGATGAAAGGTGCGTTTGATGTCGACCGTGAGCATTTCCTGAGCACGAGTATCCACCTGGCCGGCATCGTACTTCACCATGTCCTTCAGGTTGCCCTTTTCATCGTATTCCTTGAAAATACCCTGTCTGCGGTCATCAACGAACGAACCCTCCCATTTCACCTTACCACTGGGATGGAATTCCTTCCACGGTCCTTGCCGCATGCCCATGGCATCCAGCCTGTTGATCTCCTCACGCTTGCGCAACATACCGGCACCATATTGCAGTAGTGCCACCACGCGCCCATCGTTGGAGTACTCATATCCCCTACCCTCCTCCTTTCCAGCCTTGAAAGGCACCTCCTTGTGCAACTGCCCGTTGGGGTGATAGTAACGTGCGGTCCCTTCCCGGAGGTCGTTCACATAGAACTCCTCACTTGCCAACACACCCGTGGTATCGAACCTACGGGACGGACCCTCCTTGCGATCGGCCAGGTAATTGATCTCGCTCTGTAACGCTCCATTGTCCGAATAGAACCGCCAGGTACTGTCCAACTGGAACCGTTTCCGGTTGCCTTCGCTGCGCAGCACGCCCGTTTCGTAGTAGGTGCGCCAATAACCTTCAGGCTTGCCATTTACCAGAATACCCTCGCTGCTCACCTTGCCATTCGGGAAATAGTATTTGGTGGGCCCGTCCACTTGCGCAACCACCACCAGCCCCAGCGAACAGAACAACAACAAGCTCACGAACACCCTCATCATCATATATTCTATCTCTTTAATATAGTTGATGATATAAGATAGGCTGTTCACAGTGTTGATGATCCGTTGAGGGCGCACTTGCAGGAACGGGTTATCAAAAGTAGCGCACTGTGAACCAACGATCCCACCGCAGTTCGAGGAACGGAAGTACCTGATGATCAAAGGTGATTACCGAGGCAATGAACGATCGTTCATAACGTGGTAGTGCAATGTGCTGTTCGTTCTTTACCTCTTCGGGAAGGGGTCTCTGATCGTTCGATCCCGGTGCAGATCGATCGACAAGAAATGTTGTGTGGATCAGGGGATCGATCAATCATTTTCAGGAACCGGACCACCAAAAGATATTCTCCTGTGTTGTCAACATCAATTCACCCGATCCCACGATCCGATCGTTCGATCCCGGGGTGGTTTTCAACAAGGTATCTTTGAGGCATGGCCGAACATATTACCATAGGCAGCGACCACGCGGGTATTGATCTGAAGCACCGCATCAAGGACCACCTGAGGTCCAAGGGGTTCGACATAACGGACAAGGGTACGCATGTGAAGGACAGTGTGGATTACCCGGACTATGCCCATGCCGTTGCCAAAGCGGTGGCCTCTTCCAATGGGGAGTGTGGCATTGTCATCTGCGGTAGTGGTAATGGGGTGAATATCACAGCGAACAAGCATGCGGGGATCCGTTCCGCTTTGGCTTGGACACCCGAGGTGGCCGCCCTCGCCCGCCAGCACAACAACGCCAACATCCTGGCGCTGCCAGCACGATTCATCACCGATGAGCAGGCCATGGCCATTGTGGATGCCTTTCTTGGAGCCACATTCGAGGGTGGACGTCACCAGCGCCGCATCGAGCTGATCGAGCCATAAGCGCACTGAACAGACCATTAGCACCATGTTGAGATACGTGATCCTGCTGGCGAACGTGTTCGCCGGGTTGATGCTGCATGCCCAATTGGACAGTATGGCCTTGCGCTATGCTTCATCCATTACCGAGGCTGAGCTGCGCACGCACCTCACCATTTTGGCCAGTGATGAATACATGGGCCGTGATACCGGTAAGGAAGGCCAGAAGCTTGCAGCCGCATATCTGCGCAGGCAGTTCGAACGCATGGGTATACCACCCATTCCGCCTATTGTGGCTCCGGAACTGATCGACGGTTACTTCCAGCCGTTCGAGTTGATCGAGGAGCAAGGAGGTTCTATTGATATGGTGACACCTGCAGGAGAACTCGCACCCTCCAAGGAACTGTTCTATTTCACCGAGTCCTTGGTGGAGGACATGGTGGTTGAGGAACTCACGTACATGGGTAAAGCCCTTGAACTGAGCGGTAAGACGCAGTTACCCGCCAATTCCAATGTGTTGATGTTCTCCGGAGAAGGTCTGCCTGGCGATGTTTCCATCATGGTACCCATGCGACTAACGATGGAATGGGCACGAAGCAAGAACGCCAAGCTGGTGATCGTGGTGGTGGACAGTGTTGCTTCTTTGATAACGGAATTCGGGCACATGGCGGGTGGTGGCCGCATGCGCTTGGCCGATGGGCCGCAGAGCAATGGTGAGCGACCTAAGGCAGGCACCCAATTGGTCCTTGTGGACAAGAGCCATGTCGACAAGCTTTTCGCGAAAGCGAAGTACGCCAAGATCGAACGGAAACGGGCGGGTACCAAGGTGAGAACGAGCTTTACCGTGAGGGTGCGGCCCAAGCAGAACAGGTTGGTCAGCGAGAACGTGCTCGCTTACATTGAAGGTACTGACAAGAAGGACGAACTGGTGGTGCTCACTGCGCACTACGACCATATCGGTGTGGAGAACGGAGTTGTTTACAATGGTGCCGATGATGATGGCAGTGGTACGGTGGCCCTGTTGGAAATAGCACAGGCTTTCGCAAAGGCCAGGGCGGCCGGGCATGGCCCCCGCCGGAGCATTCTGGTAATGCCGGTAAGTGGTGAGGAGAAAGGTCTGCTGGGGTCACGTTATTACAGCGATCATCC
>CAZQFG010000096.1:0-7771 GCA_964592515.1 uncultured Chryseobacterium sp.
GGTTCTACACCACCGACCACGTGGACATCGAGCTGGCCGATCTCCGCTACAAGCGCATGGATCCGCGCGACCCGCTGCTCGCTGAAAAGCTGAAGCGCGAGGACAAGGCTGCGGAAGTGCCCGACCTCAGCCGCCAGCGCAACATCGAGGCGAAGCTCGATTTCGTGGTGGACCGCGATACCACTACGAGGGATTTCTACAACCGCTTCGATCCGCTGAAGGCTACCGTACGCGAGCTGGCGGCCTACGAGAAGTGGAAGGCAGGGCTCACGGCGCAGGAACAAGCGCTGCTGGGTCAGGACCTGCACCTGTACGAACTCGCACTGAAGAATATCGGTGGGCTGGTGATGCCCGTGATCCTGGAGTGGACCTACGTTGATGGCACCACCGAGGTGGAGCGCATCCCCGCCGAACTGTGGAAGACCAGCGACGAGGTCACCAAGCTCTTTGTGAAGCGCAAAGAGGTGCGGAGCGTGACGCTCGATCCATTCCTCGAGACCGCCGATTGCGACCTCAACAACAACAGCTGGCCTTCACGCATGGTGCCCACCCGCTTCGATGTCTTCAAGGAACGCGAATGGAGCCGCCCCAACCCCATGCAGGAAGAGCGGAACCGGCAGACGGGCGGGGAGATGAAGGGGAGGTGATCATGGCGAGTACCTCAGACAAGCAAGGGATGTCTAAGGACAAAGTCGTTATCGGCTGTCTGGGTACTTCACTTGCGTTGATGGTCGCGGTTGCCGGAGTCTTCATTTCAATGTTCCAGGGTTGCGCAGGAGTTTTTGTGGGGGTGGGGCTCGATGCGCTGGATGGACAGCGGCATGATATCGGAGTAGCTCTGGATGCTTCGGAACGCACCCTCTTTGCCTCGTTGGTCATTGCGGGGATCATCATTGTGGCTGTGGCTTGGTACCTCTGGCCCAAAAGGAGTAGATAGCTCGATCCTCACCTTCTGTGTTCCTTCCCGGTTTCTTTTTAGGGCGTGCCCCCTCGCAAAAGACTCGCCGTCGCGCTCTCCGCTACAAGTCCGCACTCGTCATACCCCCTCGCTTGCGGGCTTTCCGCTGCGATCGCTCGCGCGAGAACCTGCACGCATACTATTTGACCACTAGCTGGCGTTGGCTGCTCCATGGTTCGTTGGAGTAGGGTCTTTGCCCTGGTCATACTTGTCTTCACCTGTTGGGCCATGTGGCGTTCACATGCCAATGGAAAAGGGGCATTCGTGTTTCCGGCCATTCTCTTGGGCATCATCCTCCTGGGGGTGAGCGCGGCAGCCCTTTGGCACTCACCTTCCCGCTATCGTCGTAATTGGGTGGAGGTCTTCCCCTTGGTCACCGTAGTGCTTTGTGTTGCCTTCTTTCTTGGGCAGTTACTTGCCACCTACACCTCCTGGTTGCGATGAAGCGTGCGCATGTACTCGTGCTGCGACGCGCATTGTCCATCGCTCTCGTCGGGTTGGCCGCATTTCTGTGTTGGGGGCTGGGCATCGTATCCACGATCGAAGGATACATCTGGTTCGACCCCTACATCGATACCCGGTTCGCTCCCGGCTACAAGCCCGAACTGGAGAGCCGGATAAAGGTGGGAATGACCTGCGAGGGGGTGGAGGAAGTCATCGGGGTTCCACTATACGTGACGTCACCGAACCGTTTCCAGTCGGGCCTTTTCGGCGCGGTGTACACCAACGATGGAGGACATGATCGCCGGTTGGGCATCTCTCACGGGGACCGAAGGCACAAGGACTTCGCCTGGCACTACTTCACGGTGATGTATGACAGCACGGATGTGGTAAGCAAGATCTATAGCGGCTGGGCATACGACTGAAGACCACTTATCTCGTTCGTTAGCGAGGCTGTTACTGGTTAGGCACAGATTGGAGGAACGCACGCAGGCCTGTCGATGACCTACCTGCTCAGCGAGGCTCACCGCACCTCCACCATCCGCACCGCATAGGGGTCCGGCGCAGAAGGCCTGCACAGCTTGGGGTGTGGCATCTGCCTGAACCGGTAGCGGCCCGGCGGCAGCGGCTTCATGGTGAAACCGAATGACTGCGGCTTGATATCCGTGCAGAGCTCGCCCGGCAACTGACCGAAGTACAGGAACACGTCGCGCGGGCCGCCATCCGCTGGCGCTGGCTGCACCTTGGAGTAGGCCTCGTACCGCCCGCAGGAGCCGCCGATCCAGTGGAAAGTGACGGTGAGCTCATCGGTGCTGGTCGGAGCGGCCGGGAGGATCGTCAGGTCCATCTCGGATAGCTCGGTCCAAATGCTGTCGGGGTCCACGGTGTATTCGATCACCTTGCTCTGTTCCACATAGCGGAAGGTGCGTGGATCGATGGTGTTACGGACGTTCTCAACGGCGGCCGGTTCCCACCAGCTGCTCAGCTGCAGCACCCGCTTGAACTCACGGTCCAGTTCGGGATACGCGCTACCGTTCAGGTCCACTCGGTGGATGCTTCCGTCGGATTCGATGGTCACCAGTGCCGAGAGCTTGACCCGGGCATTGATGCGCTCGATCAACGGCTTGCTGAAATGCGAGTGGATGAAGCGATCGAAGTTGGCGGGACCACCGGGGTAGCCGGCCTCGCGAGGGGCCGTGGGCGGCATTCGTGGAACACGCTTCACGAACGACATCAGGTCAAGGATGCGCACTTCAGGGTGCATATTGCCGCCGCGTGAATAGACCAATAGCCCGCCGTGGCAGGCCAACGTATCCACTGCACCGAAGGGGTGTTCCAGGTTCCACCCCGGGCGAAGGGCATCGCGTCGCTGCAGGTCCTCCGCCTGGTCTGCTAGGCACTTCATGAGGCGACGGCTGTCCAGTTCGAAGGCACCTTGCGTGAAGGGCATGCGCAGGGTGAAGCCGAACAGCGATGGCTCGTGGTGCAGGTGAAGGTCCATCATCGCGCCGCCGGGCAGGTACTTCACGGTCCATGGCCGGTCGCCGCGCGAGTCATTCACCATGAACGAGAGTACGCTATCCCCTTGGGCAGGTCGGAGCTTGTCCGCCCGCAGGGTGTCGTTACCGGGCGAGATGACCATGTACTGCGCCACCCCGCTGCGGATCAGCTCATGGTCGAGGGTCACCACCACGTGGAGCGGCTGTTCCATCGGGCCGGGTTGGGCAAAAGCGATCGCCCACCATGCAACGAAAAGAAGTGTGAACGGTCCTTTCATGGTTGCTTAGTACACCCGGTTCCGGTCTTGGTTCATCCCATGTCTTGGCACAGGTCTCGTTCACCTCAACTGCCGGACATATCCCGCAAAGCAACTGATCGGCGGCGGCGCTACACCCTTTTCCGAGGAATGCCGCTGGGAGCCTGCTATTTTAGGCGCCGCAACGCTGACCATGCCCGGCAACACCTTCGGTACCCTGTTCCGTTTGACCACCTTCGGCGAGAGCCACGGGCCGGCCATTGGCGGTGTGCTGGACGGTTGCCCTGCCGGTCTGCCCTTGGATATGGCGCTGGTACAGGCTGAACTGGACCGTCGTCGCCCCGGCAGTACGCCATTGGGCACTGCCCGCGAGGAAGGTGATCTGGTGGAGTTCCTGAGCGGACTGTTCGAGGGAAGGACCCAAGGCACGCCCATCGGGTTCCTGATCCGCAACAAGGACGCTCGTTCCAGCGATTATGAGCACTTGCGGGACGTTTATCGACCCGGGCATGCCGACCAGACCTGGCAGGCGAAGTACGGTACACGTGACCATCGGGGTGGAGGGCGCAGCAGTGCGCGCGAGACCGCCTGTCGCGTGGTCGGTGGCGCCATTGCTCGCCAGTTCCTGACAGCGCAGGGGATCGATGTTTCGGCCTACGTCATGCAGGTGGGTGTTATCCGCACCGATGTGCCGGCCGGTCAACTGCGCATGGAACAGCGTTGGTCCGACCCTGTGCGCTGCCCAGATCCCGTGGCCAGTGCCCGCATGGCGGCCCTCATCGAAGAGGTGCGGGCCGAGGGCGATTCCGTGGGCGGTGTGGTGGCCTGTCGGGTCAATGGCCTGCCTCAAGGTCTTGGCGAGCCTGTCTTCGACCGGTTGGAGGCCGATCTGGCCAAGGCCATGCTGGGCATCAATGCGACGCGTGGGTTCCAGCTCGGCATTGGCTTCAGTGCCGCGGCCATGCGCGGTTCAGCCCATAATCTGTTGTCGCAAGGTGGCACCTTGGGTGGCATAAGTGATGGAACGCCGCTCTTCTTCGAGGTCGCCTTCAAACCACCGTCCACCATCGCCAAGGCCCAACGTGCAAAGACCACCTCGGGTGAGGAGGTGACGCTTGAGGCCAAGGGAAGGCACGATCCCTGCGTGGTTCCACGCGCGGTGCCCGTGGTGGAGGCCATGACCTGCCTCGTGCTCGCCGATCACCTGCTCCGCCAACGCATTGCCCGCGCATGACCAATACTGCAACGAAGAAGGGCCTCTCGCTGCCCGCTCGCATCATGATCGGACTGGGCCTTGGCATCGTTTGGGCCGTTCTGTCCAGCACGCTGGGTTGGAGCGCGTTCACACTCGATTGGCTGGCCCCTTTCGGCGACATCTTCATCAATCTCCTCAAGCTGATCGCCATTCCGCTGGTGTTGTTCAGCATCATCAGCGGCGTGAGCAGTTTGGGCGATGTGGCCCGGTTGGGTCGCACAGGCATGGGCATGCTGGGGCTGTATCTCGCCACCACGGTCATCTCCGTTAGCATCGGGCTCCTGTTGGTGAACGTCATCAAGCCGGGTGAACTGGCAAACGATGATCAGCGCCTGCGCAATCGTATCGCTTATGAACTGTGGGTGAACGAAACTCCCAGCGTGGAGCGTCCCAAGGATGGGCAATGCCTGAGCTGCGATCCGGCGAACAAGGCGATAGTGGAGCAGGTCCTTGCGGCCCGCGAACAGTCCACACCCGATGCTTGGTTGAGCGGCAAGGTGGAACAGGCCCAAAGCACTTCCGGGGCCGGTCCGTTGCAGTTCCTGGTAGAGATGGTGCCCAGCAACATCTTCCTCAGCTTCAATAATGCGCTGATGCTGCAGGTGATCTTCTTCGCCATCTTCTTCGGGGTGGTGCTGCTGCTGATCCCGGCCACCAGTGCGGCACCGGTCATCGCGCTGGTGAACGGGCTCAATGATGTGTTCATGAAGATGGTGGACGTGGTGATGAAGGCCGCCCCGTTCTTCGTGTTCGCCCTGATGGCCGGTGTGGTGTCGCGCATTGCCGGTGATGATCCCAGTGCCGTGCTCCAACTGTTCAAGTCGCTGGCGGGCTATAGCGTCACCGTGTTGCTGGGCTTGGCCCTGATGGTCTTCGTCGTGTACCCGGTGATCATGAGCCTGATGATGCGGCGCAACATCTATGGCCGCTTCCTGAAGGCCATCAGTCCCGCCCAGTTGCTGGCCTTCAGTACCAGCAGCAGCGCGGCTACCCTGCCGGTGACCATGGAATGCATGGAGGACCGCATCGGCGTGAGCAAAAGCACCGCCAGCTTCGTACTACCCATCGGCGCCACTGTGAACATGGATGGTACCAGCCTCTACCAGGCCGTGGCCGTGGTGTTCCTGGCGCAGTTCCACTTGGTGGACCTCACCTTCCTGCAGCAATTGAGCATCATTCTCACCGCCACGCTGGCCAGCATCGGTGCGGCGGCGGTGCCGAGCGCAGGCCTGATCACCCTGTTCGTTGTGCTCGCCGGATTGGGCCTGGATCCCGCGTGGATCGCTATCATCCTGCCCGTGGACCGCATCCTCGACATGTGCCGCACCGTGGTGAACGTCACTGGCGATACGGTCTGTTGCAGTGTGATCGCCCATTCCCAGGGCGAGAAGCTGTTCACCGACAAGGCGTGAACAACCCTGTCGCAGGGTTTGGGAGAGGATAGGCCGTTCGGGAACGATCTTTGTACGCGCAAGCTCTGTCCGGATCAGGACCTTCCTGGTCGTTCGGTCTGTCGTTCAACCTCATCCGCATTCACCATGGCCAAGTGGACCAAACGCATCCTGCTCTCGCTCGGCATACTCATCGTGCTTGTTCTTGCAGCGGCCATCATATTGCCCATCGTCTTCAAGGACAAGATCGAAGCGGCGGTGAAGAACGAGGTGAACAAGAACCTCAACGCCGTGGTGGATTGGGGCGAATGGGATATCACCATCCTCAAGAGCTTCCCGGACCTTACCGTGGAGATCGCTGATGTGAAGGTCTCCAACGTGGCACCCTTCGAGGGCATCGACCTGGCCCGCATCGGTTCACTTACCGCCACGGTCGACATCAAGAGCGTGTTCGGTGACAAGATCGATATCAAGCGTATCGGTTTGGTGAAGCCCTACATCCATGTAAAGGTGCTCGCTGACGGTACGGCCAACTGGGACATTGCCAAAGCGGACACCGCTGCCACAACCGCTCCTTCAGACACGGCCTCAGCCTTCAACATCGGCCTTCGTGAATACTGGATCGAAGATGGTAGTTTCATCTATGACGATGAATCACTGACCTATTACATGGACCTCAAGGGTCTCGATCACAAGGGCAGCGGCGACTTTACCCAGGACCTGTTCACCCTGAGCACCACCACCCATGCCGATTCGGCCAACGTGGTGTTCGATGGCATCCGCTACCTCAAGAACGTGAAAGCGGATATCAAGGCCGATCTGGACATGGACATGCCTAACATGAAGTTCACCTTCAAGGACAATGAGGCGACCATCAACCAATTGGTGCTGGGCTTCGATGGCTGGCTGGCCATGCCTGCTGATGACATTGATATGGACCTCACATGGAACGCGCGCAAGACCGACTTCGCCACCTTGTTGTCCTTGGTTCCGGCCGAGTTCGCGTCCGACCTCAGTGGCGTGCAAATGAGCGGTAAGGCTGCCTTCAGCGGGTTTGTGAAGGGTACCTACAACGATACGAACATGCCTGGCTTTGGTGTGGTGGTGGACGTGGACAACGGTCGCTTCAAGTACCCCGACCTTCCAGCCGCAGTGGAGAACATCTTCGTGGACCTGAAGGTGAACAGCCCGGGAGGCACTGACATGGACCGCATGGTGGTGGACCTCAAGCGCTTTTCGCTCAGCATGGCCGGTAATCCGGTGGAGGCAAGGATGTACCTGACCACACCGATCAGCGACCCCAATGTGGATGCCGACCTGAAGGCCAAGCTCGACCTGGCCAGTGTGAAGCAGGTTGTTCCGATGAAAGAGGACCTGAAGGGCAAACTGGACGCCGATGTGCGGATGAAAGGCCGTATGAGCGACGTGGAGGCACAGCGCTACGAGAACTTCACGGCCGATGGAGAGCTTATCCTGCAAGGCATGAGCTACACCAGCGACTCCATGCCGCCCGTGGGCATCAGCAAGTTGCACTTCGATTTCAGCCCGAAGTTCCTCGAGCTGGTCAGCTTCGATGGAACGCTCGGCAGCAGCAGCATCCAAGCCAAAGGCCGCATGGACAATTACCTGCAGTGGTGGTTGAAGGACAGCACGCTCGTGGGTTCCTTCGATCTGGAGGCGGACAAGTTCGATCTGAACGAACTGATGGGCGCGCCGTCCACCGCCACCCCCACCGCTGCACCGACGGACACGGTACCCATGACGGTGATCGAGGTGCCTGCCAATATCGATTTCCGCATGGGCCTGGCCGTGAAGGAGGTCATCTACGATAACCTGTCACTTACCAACATCCGTGGAGGCCTGCGTGTGCACGATCAGCGCGCCGAACTGAACGATGTGTTCTTCAACCTCTTCGATGGCAGTGTGGCCATGGAAGGCGACTACGTGACCACCGACGCGAGCAAGCCCAC
>CAZQFG010000096.1:7871-10167 GCA_964592515.1 uncultured Chryseobacterium sp.
TTGGTGGACCTGGCCAAGGCGCTCAAGATCAAAGAGATCGAGAACACCACCCTGCAGGACGTCAACTTCACCTACCGCTTCCAGGATGGCAAGATGATCACCGACCCCTTCGATGTGAAGATCGATCGTATCAAGGCCAACGTGGGTGGCAGCACGGCCTTCGCCGACCAGGCCATCGATTACCTGATGAAGGCCAAGGTGCCCACCGCCATGTTCGGCGCGGCCGCCGCACAAACGGCAGGCAACCTGCTCGGCGAGGCCAACCGGTTCCTGGGGGCCAACCTGAAAGTGCCTGATGAACTGGATGCCACCATCAAGATCACCGGTACCATCGATAAGCCGGTGGTGAAACCCGTGTTCGCCGGCGGTTCCACCAATGTGCAGGAGGTGATCAAGGAGGAGATCAAGCAGGAACTGAACGAGCAGATCTCCAAGGCCAAGGAAGAGGCCATAGCCAAGGCCCGCGAGGAGGCCGCTCGTTTGGTGGCCGAGGCCCAGAAGCAAGCTGACCAACTGAAGGCCGATGCCCGTAGGGAGGCTGCACGGTTGAAGGCCGAAGGATATGCCCAGGCCGACAAATTGGTGAACGAGGCCAAGGACCCCATCTCCAAGGCGGCGGCCAGGTTGGCGGCGGACAAGCTGAAGAAGGAGGCCGATAAGAAGGAGGCCCAGGCCATTGCCGAAGCCGACAAACGGGCCGATGGCCTGGTGGAGTCGGCACGCAAGAAGGGTGATGACCTGATCCGCAAGGCCGAAGAGACCGATACGACCGTGAAGTGAGCGCAACAGGAATGGACCATAGGTTGAAGAGGATGATCTTGGAAGGAGCGAAGGCCTCTTCCGGAATTCATGCACAAATGCGCTTCGCGTGGGTGATCTTGCTGATGCTTGTCGCCGTGCCTTTCTCGGTGGTCGCGCAGGAAGATGCCGACCCGTGCGCCCCCCCCACCGACAAGAAGATCGTGAAGTTGTTGGATGATGCGGCCAAGGCCAAGGACCCTGCCCAGCGTCACGCCAAACTGAAGAGCACGCTGGAGATCGATCCGGAATGCGTGGAGTGCAATTTCCGGCTCGGGCTATCGGCCTACCGCATTGGTCGTGAAAGTGGTAAGGGCTTTGCCGCGGCCATCAAATACTTGGAAAAGGTGCAGGCCACCTGCCCGAACTACCACAGCGATGTGCCTTACACGCTAGGCACCATGTATTACGGGGAGGATAATTTCGCGGAGGCGGCCAAGGCGTTCGAGGCGTTCCGCAAGTTCCCCAGCGATGACGCTACGCGCATGTCCAAGGATTACGACAAGAAGTACAAGGACGTGGAGGAGGTGATGCCGGAGCTGCAGTTCTACGTCGATTTCTACAAGAACACGGCCCCATTGAACCCCCGCTCCTTGGCCAACGTGAGCACTGCGGACGATGAGTACCTGCCGATGTTCTCGCCGGACAACGAGCTGATCTTCTTTACCCGTAAGCGTCAGGTTCGGGCCAAGGGCGACATCGTTTCGCGCGAGGTGGAGGAACTGATGGAGGCCCGTCGACCCAACTCGAGCACCGACTTCGATCCCGCGCGCATTTTGCCCGAGCCCTTCAATACGGGCGACAATTATGGTGGGGTGACCATCAGCGTGAACAACAAGGAGATGTTCGTCACCGTATGCGAACCACCCGATAGTCGTGGTTACCGCAATTGCGACATTTTCCGCACCCATTACGACAGTCGCTTCAACCTCGACTATGGCGGGCAGGACTGGGAATGGACGGGCTTGGAGAACCTGGGACCGAACATCAATACACCCGATGGTTGGGAGAGCCAGCCCTCGCTAAGTGGCGATGGCCGCACGCTTTACTTCGCCACGAACCGACCGAACACTGACGGCATCGACATTTTCCAGAGCACGCGTAATGAGAAGGGGGAGTGGTCCAAGGCCGTGCCGGTGAAGGGCATCAACACCTATGGCAACGAGAAGGCGCCCTTCATGCACAGCGACAGCCGTACGCTCTACTTCGCGGCCAAGCCGGATTCTGTGGGTGGGGGGCACAAGAGCTTCGGGGGCTACGATATCTTCTTCAGCAAGCTGAACGATGACGGCACCTGGACGAGAGCGAAGAACATTGGCCATCCCATCAACACTGATCAGGATGAACATGGCCTGATCGTTAGCACCGACGGTCGCACGGCCTACTTCGCCAGCGGCCGGTTCAAAGGCGCAGGTGGGCTCGATATCTATGGGTTCGATCTGCCACTGAACGTACGACCCGATGAGGTGCTGCTGGTGAAAGGGCAAGTGCGCGACGA
>CAZQFG010000097.1:0-10160 GCA_964592515.1 uncultured Chryseobacterium sp.
CTGTGCTGCGACATCCTTCCGAAGGACCGGCCCCGCTACCTTATGGGCGTGGGCACCCCGTGGAACCTGCTGGAGAACATGGCGCGCGGCGTGGACATGTTCGATTGCGTGATGCCCACCCGCAACGGTCGCAACGGTATGCTCTTTACCCGCGAGGGTGTGGTGAACATCAAGAACCGCCAGTGGGCCGATGACCACAGCCCCCTGGACCCCGGCGCGCACAGCTGGGTGGACACCGCCTACAGCCGCGCCTTCGTGCGCCACCTGTTCCAGAGCAACGAGATGCTGGGCCAGCAGATCGCCAGCCTGCACAACCTGGGCTTCTACCTCGCGTTGATGAAGGAGGCTCGCGAACGCATCCTTGAGGGTAGCTTCACCAGCTGGAAGAACGCGTTGTTGCCGAAATTGAAGACACGACTCTGAACATACCCGCTGGCCATTGGCTGCTGGCCGCGAGCAGCTCCACGGTCCTACCAGTAGCCATCCGCCAGCAACGCACCCGCATTCCCGAACTTCACCCCGTGCTCCGCACCCTCGACCGCTACATCATCCGCCAGTTCATCGGGACATTCCTGTTCCTGCTGGTCATCATCATGATGATCGCGGTGGTGTTCGACATCAGCGAGAAGACCGAGGACTTCGCCAAGATGAAGGCCACCACGGGCGAGATCGTGTGGGACTACTACCTCAACTTCATCATCTACTACAGCAACCTCTTCAGCGGGTTGTTCATCTTCCTGGCCGTACTGCTCTTCACTAGCCGGCTTGCGCACCGCACGGAGATCGTGGCCATGCTCAGCAGCGGCGTCAGCTTTCCGCGCATCATGTGGCCCTATTTCCTGGCGGCCACCATCCTCACGGGCTTCTCGCTGGTGGTGAACCACAAATTGCTGCCGGCTGCCAACAAGGTGCGGCTGGCCTTCGAAGAGACCCACATCCGCGCCACCTTTTTCGTGGCCGCGCGCAACATCCACCGCGAGATCGCGCCCGGGTGCATCGCCTACTTCGAATCGTTCGATGCCGAGCACCGCATGGGCCAGCGCTTCAGCCTGGAGCAATGGGAGAATGGCGCCATGACCGCCAAGCTGACCAGCGACCGCGCCAACTACGATACCCTTACCGGCCGCTGGACCATTCACGACTACGTGCTCCGCACCATGCACGGCACCGACGAGCGCGTTGCCCACGGCCGCACACTGGACACCCTGATCAACCTGAAGCCCTCGGACATGGGCCAGCGTTGGGAGACCAGCATGGCCATGGGCTGGCAGGAGCTGAACGACTACATCGCCGCCAAGCAGGCCCAGGGCGATAGCGCCGTGGGGCCCTACCTCATCGAGAAGCACCAGCGCACCGCCTACCCCTTTGCCACCTATGTATTCACGCTGATCGGCGTGAGCATTGCCAGCCGGAAAGTGCGCGGCGGCACCGGCCTGCACCTGGCGCTGGGCGTGTTCCTGATCCTGCTCTACATCTTCGCCATGCGGCTGGCCACCGTGGCCGCCACCAATGCGGGGCTCAACCCCTTTGTGGCCGTGTGGATGCCCAATATCCTGTTCGCGCTGGTAGGGGTGTATATCTATCGCAATGCGCCGAAGTAGGGAGATGGATGGTATGCGTAGCGGGGTTTTGTGGGGAATGAGAATGTAGAATGGCCCCATGGGCCATTGGGGAGATAGTGGGCGATGGTCCGCGGAAGCCGGTTCCATCGTGCAAAGACCTGCTCAGGCATCCAAGCGTGTGCTGATCCTTTCATCGTCATATTACGATACTGATCCATTCCATCGTAATATTGCGATCTATTCGCACGATCCATGGGTGTCACCAAGACCGATCTCTTTACCGCGCAACAGAACCAATTGGCCACCTGGGCCAAGGTACTGGGCCACCCCGCGCGCATTGCCATCCTCCACTACCTGCTGAAACAGAACGCCTGTGTGTGCGGCAGTCTCGTGGAGGAACTGGGACTGGCGCAGGCCACTATCAGCCAACACTTGCGCGAGCTGAAGGACGCCGGCCTCATCACCGGCACCGTGGAAGGCACCAGCGTGTGCTACTGCATTGAACCCAAGGCCTGGGCCAAGGCACAGGCCGCTTTCGCGAAGCTCTTCACCGCTTACAAGCCCATTGATACCTGCTGCTAACATCATGTACGGGCGGATCATGACGCGCCCCAACAACAAACCTCAATGACGAACGCAAACGAGTACGGGTCGATGATCATCGACCCCAACAAAACCAAGGACCTCGTCCGCGCCAAGTACGCGGAGATCGCGCTACAGGACAAGGCCACCAACGCCAGCAGCTGCTGCGGCGCCGGAGGCTGCAGCACCGAGGTGGCCACCATCATGAGCGACGACTATACGCAGCTCGCGGGCTACAACCCCGATGCCGACCTCTCCCTCGGCTGCGGTCTGCCCACTGAATTCGCGCAGATCCACCCCGGCGACACCGTGCTCGACCTGGGCAGCGGCGCCGGTAACGACTGCTTCGTGGCCCGCGCGGCCACCGGGCCCGATGGACGCGTGATCGGCGTGGACTTCACCCCCGAGATGATCGCCAAGGCCAAGGACAACGCCCGCAAGCTGGACTACCAGAACGTGGAGTTCCGGCAGGGTGACATTGAAGCGCTGCCCCTTTCCGCCTGCATGGTGGACGTGGTGGTGAGCAACTGCGTGCTTAACCTGGTGCCGAACAAACGCCAAGCATTGAGCGAGGTGTTGCGCGTGCTGAAGCCCGGTGGGCACTTCAGCATCAGCGATGTGGTGCTGGTGGGCGAACTACCCCCGGCCATCCAAGGTGCGGCCGAGATGTACGCGGGCTGCGTGAGCGGGGCACTGCAGGAGAGCGACTACCTCGGCATCATCCGCGAACTCGGCTTCCTCGACATCACGGTGCAGAAACGCAAGCCCATCGTGGTGCCGGACGACATCCTCAGCAACTACCTCAGCGCTGAGGAGCTCGCCGCCTTCAAGGCCAGTGGCACGGGCATCTTCAGCGTCACCGTGTTCGCTCGCAAAAGCAGTGTGGACTGCTGCTCGCCGAAAAGCGAAAAGCGATCGCTGAAGGACCTGACACCTGCGAACCCCGAAGGCGTGCATGCCCTGCCCGGTTGCGACCTGGGCTCGGGCTGCTGCTGAACCAACATGAGCCGTTCGCCATGCTGATCCCCACGCTGCTGCTTTCACTGCTCACACCCTCTGCACCCATGGAACGCACTCTGCATCCCGATCTGCAACGCTACGTGGACGACCGGGTGATTCCCGCCATGGCAGCCATCCCCGCCGAGCGCAAGGAGAGCCTCGACCTCATCGTCGCCTTCGTGAAAGAGCGCAAGGCCTCAGGCGTCACCGCCGACCTCACCTTCATCTGCACGCACAACAGCCGGCGCAGCCACCTGAGCCAGCTGTGGGCGGCCACAGCGGCCTGGGCCCATGGGCAGGACCATGTGCGCACCTATAGCAGCGGCACGGAGGCCACGGCCTTCAATGCGCGTGCGGTGGCCGCCGTGGAACGGGCCGGCTTCCAAGTGGTGCGGCCCGAAGGGAAGAACCCGGTTTACGAGGTGTCATTCGCGAAGGACCATGAGGCCGAGCATTGTTGGAGCAAGGTGTACAACGACCCCGCCAATCCGCAGAAGGACTTCTGTGCCGTGATGACCTGCTCGGAAGCGGACAAGAATTGCCCGATTGTGTTCGGCGCGCTGGACCGCATCAGCCTGCCCTACAACGATCCGAAGGAAGCCGATGGCACACCCGAGGAAGCCGCGCGCTACGATGAACGCTGCCTGCAGATGGCGGCGGAGCTGTGGTACGTGATGCAGCAGGCCGCACGTTAAAAGAAGAGAAGCCGCAGATGGCGCAGATGAACGCAGATAACTACGCTACGCAGATGACCAGGTCTGAATAAGGGATCCCATCTGCGCTATCTGCGTCATCTGCGGCCGTATTCATCCATCCATGAGCACATCCCAACCCACCATCGGCTTCTTCGAGAAGTACCTCACCGCCTGGGTGCTGCTGTGCATCGCGGCGGGCATCGCATTGGGCCAAGTGGCGGGCAGCGGCATGCAGGTCATCGCCGACCTGGAGGTGAACACGGTGAACATCCCTGTGGCCATCCTCATCTGGCTGATGATCTACCCCATGATGGTACAGGTGGACTTTGATAGCGTTCGCAGGATAGGTCCGCAACTGAAAGGGCTTGGCCTTACGGTGGTGGTCAACTGGCTCATCAAGCCCTTCACCATGGCCTTCTTCGCGTGGGTCTTCTTCACCAAGCTCTACGCGGCCTGGATCACGCCCGAGCTGGCGCAGGAATACATCGCCGGGGCCATCCTGCTCGGCGCGGCGCCCTGCACCGCCATGGTCTTCGTGTGGAGCTACCTCAGCGGCGGTGACCCCAACTACACGCTGGTGCAGGTGAGCGTGAACGACCTCCTGCTGCTGGTGCTCTTCATCCCCATCGTGCAACTGCTGCTCGGCATCACAGGCATCACCATTCCCTGGGGCGTGCTCAGTACCTCGGTCATCGTCTTCGTGGTGATCCCGCTCGTGGCCGGCTACCTCACCCACCGCTGGCTGATGCGCACCAAAGGCGAGGCCTGGTTCAAGACGCGCTTCCTGCCTGCGCTGAAACCGCTCTCCATTACCGCGCTGCTGCTCACGCTGGTGCTGCTCTTCGCCTTCCAGGGGCAGAAGATCCTGGCCAACCCCTTCGACATCCTGCTCATCGCCATCCCGCTCGCGCTGCAGACCTATTTCATCTTCTTCCTCAGCTGGAAGGGCGGCCGCTGGCTGGGATTGAATTACCGCACCTGTGCACCGGCCAGCATGATCGGCGCCAGCAACTTCTTCGAGCTGGCCGTTGCCGTGGCCATTGCGCTCTTCGGCCTGAACAGCGGCGCGGCCTTGGTCACCGTGGTGGGGGTGCTGATCGAAGTACCGATCATGCTGCATCTGGTGCGGATCGCGAAACGCTGGTCCTATTGACACGAGAACTTGACGATCGTCACTTTAACACCCCTTGTCCATCGTTCTTTTGCGATGAACTAAGGGAAGAAGTCCATGTGCCTCAACCTGAACTGGTCCTTGTCGACCCGGCCTTGCAGCGAGGACATCCGCGCTTCGGAACGGGTGCTGCAGGCATGGGCCTCGGGCATTGCATACCCGGTGAACGAGGAGGGCCTGGCCTTGGACCTCAACACTGAAAAGCTTCCGGACACACCCCCGACCCCAACTGAAACCAACCCCGATCAACGCTAACGATCATGCGCCTCCAATTCGCCTCCTTGTTCTTCGCGGCCACGCTTGTATTCGCGAACACCGCTTCCGCCCAGGACTCCGCTTCAACCACCGAACCCACCAAGGCCATGCGGATGGCGAAGGAGGGCACTCTGGTGGTCGATGTGCGTGAACCAGCCGAACTGGCCCAACTGGCGTATGTGGCGCCGAACGTGTTGAACATCCCTTTGGCACAATTGAGCGCGCGGGCCAACGAAATTCCCAAGGACGTACCTGTGATCCTGGCCTGCCGCAGCGGAGGACGCAGTGCACAGGCCCTTGCGATCCTCCAGAAACTCGGCTACACCAACCTCATCGATCTGGAAGGCGGCATCTATGCCTGGCAGGAAGCGGGCATGCCCGTGACCAAGGGCGGCACGGCCGCTGGCGCATGCTGTGCCGGTGGCAAAGCGGAGGCGAAGGACTGCACACCCGAGCAAAAGGCCGCCGGTTGCGGAACTGCAGGCAAGGCCAGCGGCTGCTGCTCCGGCGCACCGAAGACCGAAGCGCCCAAGCCCGCACCCGCCGATAAGCAAACCAAGAAGAAGTGATGCTGCGCACCGCCATCGACATCGACTACACCCTTCAAGAGGAGGAGATGGCGCGCTATGCCAAGGCGCTGGGGCATCCTGTGCGTATCCGCATCCTTAAGCTACTTGCCGACCGCGCGTGCTGCTACAACGGCGACCTCACCGAGGAGATACCCCTGGCGCAAAGCACCATCAGCCAGCACCTGAAGGCGCTGAAGGACGCCGGACTGATCCAAGGCGAGATCATGCCGCCCCGCGTGAAGTACTGCATCAACAAGGAGAACTGGAAGCATGCGCAGAGCCTGTTCAAGGACCTGCTCAAGTAGTCAACCGAACAAGACCATGAAGACCATCAAAGTGCTCGGCACCGGTTGTGCCAAATGCAAGTCCACCATTGCCCATGCCGAGGAGGCCGTGAAGCAGAGCGGTGTGGACGCCCAAGTGATCAAGGTGGAGGACATCATGGAGATCATGAAGTACAACATCCTCACCACGCCCGCGCTGGTGCTGGATGAGCAGGTGATGATCAAGGGACGCGTGCCCAGCGTGGAAGAGATCGCGGCATTGCTGCGCTGAGCATGTTCGACTGGCTCGATAGCCTGATCGCGTGGCTGATGTACGACACCATCGGCCTCGATGCGGCCACCCATTGGGGGCAGGCGCTGCACTTCTTCTTCTTCGACTCGATCAAGATCCTGATCCTGCTGTTCCTGATCACCTTCCTGATGGGGATCGTGAACGCCTACTTCCCCATCGACCGCATCCGCAACTTCCTCTCGCGCAACAAGCTCTACGGCGGCGAGTATCTACTGGCCTCCACCTTCGGGGCCATCACGCCCTTCTGCTCGTGCAGCTCGGTGCCCCTGTTCATCGGCTTCGTAAAGGGCGGCATTCCCATGGGCGTCACGCTCGCCTTCCTGATCACCTCGCCGCTGGTGAACGAAGTGGCCATCGCCATCTTCATCGGCATGTTCGGCGTGAAGACCACGCTCCTCTATGCGGCCAGCGGCATCCTGCTGGGCACCATCGGTGGCTATGTGCTGGGGCGCTTCCGGCTGGAACGCTTTCTGACGCCCTGGGTGCAGGGCGTGATCCAACAGGCCGAGATGGAAGGCGCCTATGACGGTGAGCAGAACACCTTCGCCCAGCGCCTGCCCAGCGTCGCCCGCGAGGCCCTGGGGATCGTGAAGAGCGTAATCCTCTACGTGCTCATCGGCATCGGCATCGGAGCGCTCATGCACGGTTTCGTGCCCACAGGCTTCTTCGAGAAGTACATCAGCGCCGACAACCCGCTGGCCGTGCCGCTGGCGGTGATCCTGGGCGTGCCCATGTACGCCAATGCCGCCGGTGTATTGCCGGTGATCCAAGTGCTGGTGCAAAAGGGAGTTCCGCTGGGAACTGCGATCGCGTTCATGATGGCCGTGATCGGTCTTTCACTGCCCGAAGCCACCTTGTTGAAGAAGGTGATGACCATGAGGCTCATCGCCATCTTCTTCGGCACGGTCGCCTTCTTCATCATCCTCAGCGGCTACCTCTTCAACGCGATCCTGTGAACTCCTCCTCCACCATGAAGCACCTGCTCCACCTCACCTTCCTCGCGCTCGGCCTTGTTGTCACGGCCTACACCAGCAACGCCCAGCAACCGGCGAAGCCAACAGCCACGCGCATCGATGTGATCGACTTCCACACCGACCACCGCTGCAAGACCTGCCTCACCATCCAGTCGCTCACCGAGGAAGTGCTCAACACCACCTTCGCGGCCGAGAAGAAGGCCGGCACAGTCACCTTCCGGCTGGTGAACGTGGACGAAAAGACCAACGCCAAGCTGGCCGAGGACTTCGGCGTGTACGGTACCGCGCTCTTCCTGCACGTGCACAAGAACGGCAAGGCCGAAAAGATCGACCTCACCGAGTGGGCCTTCATGACCGCCGACGATGCGGCGAAGTTCAAGGCCGAGCTGACGAAGAAGCTGCGCGCGGCACTCTGATGGATTGGTTGCGCGACATGGCCATGGGCCGCGAGGCGCCCATGCTGGCGGCCTTCGCGTTGGGCCTGCTCACGGCGGTGAGCCCCTGCCCCCTGGCCACCAACATCAGCGCCACGGCCTACATCGGCCGCGAGTTGAAGTCGCCCCGCGCCATGCTGCTGAGCGGCCTGCTCTACACAATGGGCCGCGCCTTCAGCTACACGGTCATCGGTGTGGTGCTCTATTGGGGCGCCAGCAAGTTCCATGTGGCGCGCTTCTTCCAGAGCAAGGGCGAGCTCTACCTAGGTCCGATCCTCATCCTGCTCGGCCTGGTGCTCTTGGGCGTCATCAAGATCGGCAGCGGCACAGGTGACGGCCTCCTCAACAAGCTCACCGACCGCTTCAAGGACAAGGGCTTCCTCGGCGCCTTCATGCTGGGCCTGCTCTTCGCGCTGGCCTTCTGTCCTTACAGCGGTGCGCTCTACTTCGGCTCGCTGATACCCATGACGCTCGCCCCTTCCGGCGGCCTGCACCTGCCACTCATCTTCGCCCTAGGCACCGGCCTACCCGTGATGCTTTTCGCCGGCATCATGGCCTACAGCATGAACCAGCTGAGCCGCGCGTTCAAGGCCGTGCAGCAGGTGGAGAAGGTGATGCGCCATGTCGCCGGTGGTGTGTTCGTCCTGACAGGGCTTTACTACATCGGTATCTTCATGAAGTGGTGGTAGTCACCCTTTCTACATTCTACATTCTATATTCATCATTCTACATTCTGCCTCCATGGATCCCCGCACCACCTCCCTCCTCGCCCTCTTCACCGAAGGCCGCACCCGCTTCACCAAGTTGCTCGACAAGCTCACCGAGGCCGACCTGCCGAAGAAGCTCGCTCCCGCGCCCAACAGCATCGGTTTCCTGGTGCGTCACATCGGTGATGTGGAGCTGCTCTTCGCGAAGAACGTGTTCGGCTTGAAGGAAGTACAAGTGCATGCCAGTACAGTGGCCAAGGGGCACGACACGGGCGAATGGACGGACCTGGCCGCGCTGAAGGCCTATGTGAACGAGAGCTCCGACACCCTGCGTCGTGCCATCGAAGCCACACCCGGTGCGGACTGGGACACGGTGTTCGAGACCAAGGAGTTCGGGCGAAAGACCAAGGCCGAAGCGCTGGGCAGGATCGTGACACATACCGCATACCATGCCGGGCAGCTGGCGATGATCCTGAAGTACGGATAACGCCGGTGTACGACCAGGCACGGATGCCTCCTCATCTCCACCGCAGCGAGAGCCTGTGAATGCAGCCGCAGATGACGCAGATGAACACAGATAAATGCGCTACTGCAATGGTCTGGCAAGGACCATGGACCCCATCTGCGCGATCTGCAGCCGCACTCCTCCCTACCCATCCATAGGGCTGCACACGACCATATCCCCACCATGGACGCCTCCCACCTCCTCATCCCCGTTGTAGCACTGGCCGCATCGCTGGTCACGCTCATCAGCGGCTTCGGGTTGGGCACGTTGCTGCTGCCGGTGTTCGCCCTCTTCTTCCCCTTGGAAGTGGCCATCGGGCTCACCGCGGTGGTGCACCTGCTCAACAACCTCTTCAAGCTCGGCCTTTTGTGGAAGGACATCCACTGGGGCACCGTACTGCGTTTCGGTGTGCCAGGCATCCTGGGCGCCTACCTCGGCGCACGGCTCATGCTGCTTCTGGGCGCGCGGGATGCGCTCTACCAAGGCCTGTTCCATGCTGTGGATCCGCTGGACCTGGTGATCGCCGCACTGATGCTCGTCTTCGGGCTCTTCGAGATCTCCAAGCAGCTCAACGCGCTCTCCCTGCCATCACGCTGGATGGTGCCCGGTGGCTTCGTCAGCGGTTTCTTCGGCGGGCTCAGCGGACACCAGGGCGCCCTGCGCAGCCTCTTCCTGTTGCGCAGTGGGTTGGCCAAGGAAGCCTTCATCGCCAGTGGTGTGGCCATCGCCTGCCTGGTGGACCTTACCCGCCTGCCCACCTATGCGACCGGCGACTTGATCGCGACCGCGCAAGAACAAGGTCCCCTCCTGCTGACCAGCACGCTCGCGGCCTTCCTCGGTGCCTGGTGGGGCAAGAAGCTCATCCCCAAGGTGACCATGCGCGGTGTGCAGCTCACGGTCGGCGCCCTGATCCTGGCCATCGCAGCGCTGCTCTCGTCGGGCATCATTTAATACCGACGAGATGCACACCACCACCCTCGGCCTCCGGGCCAACTGGAAGCAGTTCACGCTCCTCGTCATCGTCAACGCCTTTGTGGGCGGCATGGTGGGCATCGAACGCACCGTGCTGCCGCTGCTGGCGGAAGTGGAGTTCGGCATCGCCTCGCACGCCGCCGCGCTCAGCTTCATCAT
>CAZQFG010000098.1:0-9971 GCA_964592515.1 uncultured Chryseobacterium sp.
AGGATGGGCAATTGAATGCCCTGCTGGCGCAATTCGATGCCCTCATCGGCATAGGCCACGCCGAGGTAATGCACCTGCTCATGGGCGAACAGCCGGGCCAGTTCCAGTGCGCCACTGCCGTAACCAAAGGCCTTCACCATGGCCATCACCTTGGTGCCCCCGGACAATTGTGCGCGGTAGTGGTTGAGGTTGTGCCGGATGGCCTCCAGGTCGATCTCGAGCACGGTGCCATGCACTTGGCGCTGCCAGCGGTGCACCACCTGTTCCAGCGTGAAGCCACGCGCGCCCTTGATCAGTACGGCATGACCGGCAAGCTCAGCGGGATCGCACCGGCGGATGAGGTCCTGGGCATCGGTGTAGTGTGTTGCCCGCCCTTCGAACAGATCGGTCCGCGCCGCCAGTTCCGTGCCCACCGTTAGCACGCGGTCGGCCCCGGCACGGCGCAATAAGGCGGCCATACGCTGGTAAAGCGCATCGCGGTCCTCGCCGCTGCCCACGATATCGCTGATCACCACAGCCCGCGGACGTCCGCGCCCCACCAAATCGAGGTGATCAAGGGCCACGGTGAGCGAGGCCAGGTCGTTGCTGTACGCATCGTTGATGAGCGTGATGCCGTTCCTGCCCTCCAGCACCTCCAGGCGCATGGCCACGGGTTGCAACAGTGGCATGCGTTCAGCGATCCTCCGGGTATCCATGCCCAGATGCAACAGGAGCGTAACGCAATGCAAGGCGTTCTCCACCGAGGCATGGTCCGCGAACGGGATCTCGAACGTGAACTCGGTGCTGTCGTTGATGCAGGTGATGCGTTTGCCGTGGGGCACGGTCTCTTCGCGCACCACGTGAAGCCATGCGACTCGTTCGCGTGACCAGGCCCTAAGGGTAAGACGTTGGTTCAGCTGGCTCTTATCGATGGCCTCTGCGATCACCCCATGGTCCGCGCAATAGACCAAGGCTTCCGCATCCTTGAACAGGCGCGCCTTCTCCAAGGCTTTCTCCAGATCGCTGCCGAAGTTGGCCCCGTGTGCAGGTCCGATGTTGGTGAACACGCCGATCGTGGGCCTCACCACGGCCTGCAGGCGCGCCATTTCACCGGGCTGGCTGATGCCCGCCTCGAAAATGCCCAACGTGTGTTCGGGACGGATCTCCCACACACTAAGGGGAACACCCACTTGCGAGTTCCAGCTGCCTGGGCTGCGTACAATGTGCTCATCGGCGCGCAGCAACTGGTACAACCATTCCTTCACCACGGTCTTTCCGTTGCTGCCGGTGATGCCTACCACGGGCAACTGGTGGTGTGTGCGGTGCCAGCCGGCGAGCCGCTGTAGAGCACCCAGCGTGTCGGGCACTCGCAGTGTGAGCGGCACCGCGGAATTTCCGTCGCTCACCAGTGCGCACTGTAGGCCGCGGTCCACCAGTTCGGGCAGATAGCGATGGCCATCGTGCCGGTCGCCTTTGAGGGCAATGAAGAGGGAGCCTTCCTCGGGCAAAGGCTTGCGCGAATCGATGACCAGGTGTTCGATCACGGGGTCATAGCCATCGCCATGAACGGTGGTGCCCAGAGCGCGGGCAATGGCCGATAAGCGGTACCCGTGCGACTTCATTCGCGATGTGCTTTGTCCGCGGCGGCCGAAGTGTCGGCACTGCTCCGTTCTGCCAGGAAGCAGGAGCGGCACAGGGGCTGGTAGCTATCGGTCTCGCCCAGCATGATCAGGTCCTGGCTGGCGGTCATGCGGTGGCTGAAGTTGGCCAGGTCGCCACAGCGCATGCAGATGGCGTGCACCTTGGTCACGTATTCGGCCATGGCCATCAGGCGCGGCATGGGCCCGAACGGCCGGCCTTGGTAATCCATGTCGAGCCCGGCGGCGATCACCCGGATGCCTTGCTCGGCAAGCTGGGCGCACACTTCGGGCAGACCATCGTCGAAGAACTGGGCCTCGTCAATGCCTACCACCTCGATGTCCGAGGCCAGCAGGAGCAGGTTGCTGCTATTGGGCACGGGTGTGCTGCGAATGCTGCTGGCGTCGTGGCTTACCACTTCGGCCTCGGCATATCGGGTGTCCACGCTGGGCTTGAAGATCTCCACCTGCTGTTTGGCGAACTCGGCACGGCGCAGGCGGCGGATCAACTCCTCTGTCTTGCCGGAGAACATGCTTCCGCAGATCACTTCGATCCAGCCTTTGCGGTGGGTACGGCTGCCGGTGTGCTCCAGGAACATGTGATCGTGGGAAACCCTGCGCGGGACGCGGCCGCCAGGCGATGCGAAAATAGGGATCTTCGCGTTGGACCTTTGTGTCCACAAGCTGTTGCACATGGCTACCGACAAGGCATTCCGAACCATGAACGAACTCGTGTCCGCATTGGCCAAGGCCGAACGCGAACTGGGCCAAGGGGCCTTGGGTCTCGAAGGTCTCGAACAGGCCTGTGGCGACGCCCGCGAACTGTACGAACGGTTGGTGATCCTGCGCCACAAGGCCCGTGAAGCGGCCGTACAGATGGCACCCGCACCGGCCCCTCCTCCAGCACCACCTGCGCCACCGAAAAGGGAAGAGCCGGTCCCTGTGGTGGCCGAGCCGCCCGCCATGCGCCTCGATACACGGCCACCGGAAACGGCCCCGCGCCAGGTCTCGCTGATCGAGGCCATCGAGGCCACCGAGCAGGTGCCGGAGGAAGAAGCTCCAACACCTGCTGCACCTGTTGCATCACAGGCTGAGCCTCCCAAGGCAACCGTGCCAACGGAACCGGTCCGGGAGGTGGTGTCCCCCGTTGCTGCTTCATTGCCCAAGAGCGCGCCCACCTTGGCCGAGAAGCTGGAGAAGGCATCGATCAATGACCTGTCCAAGGTCATCAGCCTCAGCCATAAGTTCTGGTTCGTGGCAGAGCTGTTCAATGGCGACCGCATCACGTACGACAAGACCATTGAGCGGCTGAACGCCTTGGCGAGCCATGCTGAGGCACAAGGCTATCTGCAGGCCGAGGTGTTGGATAAGCTGAAGAAGCCTGCTGATCCCGAGGCGCTCGCCACCTTCCAGGAACTCGTCAAACGCCGTTACGCATGACGCGCAGAACGATGGCCCTTCTGTGCCTGCTTATTAGCGGGCTGTTACATGCGCAGGACCCTGCCGCCATCACGGCACAGGCCCGCGGTTACCTGAACACGCTCACCTCGCCCGAGTTCCATGGCCGTGGGTATGTGAACAATGGCCAGGGCATCGCGGCAGAGTGGATCGCCGCACAGTTCGGTCGCCTTGGGCTGAAACCGGTGAAGCAGGACTTCTACCAGCCCTTCGCCTTCAACTTGAACAGCTTTCCGGACAGCATCGGTGTAACCGTGGATGGCAAACGGTTGGTGCCGGGTACCGATTTCCTGGTGGATCCCGCGAGCGGCAGGTCGGAGGGCAGCTTTGCCCTGGTACACCTTGCCCCGTCGGATCTGTTCAATCCCGAGCGCAAGGCCATGACCCTGGGCGTGCTCAGCGGCAAAGTGGCGTGTTTGCACTGGCCTTCCACCACCAACAAGGATTCGCTGCAGCGCTTCCATGAATTGGAGCGTGAACTGATGCATTACGGCCCCGTGGTGAAACCCGTGAGCGGGAAGCTCACCTGGTCGGTCGCGCAGGAATCGCTGCCTTTCCCCTTGGTGGAGATCTCGTCCGCCTTTCTCACGGACAGCAGTTCCACCATCGATATGCACGTGCGTAACCGCATGCTCGTGCGCAATCCCGCGCGCAACGTGCTGGGCATGGTGAAGGGGCGCAGCAAGGACTGGGTGATCGTGAGCGCGCACTACGATCATTTAGGACGCATGGGTCCCGATGCGCTATTCCCCGGCGCCAACGACAATGCGAGCGGTGTGGCCATGCTGCTGAGCCTGGCGGAATGGTTCACCAAGAACACACCGAAGCACAACATCCTCTTCGTTGCCTTTGCCGGTGAAGAGGCCGGATTGATCGGTTCCGAGTGGTGCGCCCTCGACCGCCCCATTGATCTTGGTCGCGTGAAATTGATGGTGAACCTCGATATCCTGGGGACGGGCGATGAGGGCATCACAGTGGTGAACTCCACCGCTCAGCAGGCACAGTTCGATCGCTTGGTGCAGATCAATACCCAACGTGGTCTGCTCAAGGAAGTGAAGCCGCGCGGGCCGGCCTGCAACAGCGACCATTGCCCCTTCGTGAAGCGCGGCATTCCCGCCATCTTCATTTACACCATGGGCGGTGTGGCGCACTACCACGACGTGTTGGACAAGGCGGATACGCTGCCCCTCACCGAGTTCGCCGACCTGCATGCGCTGTTGCGCGAGTTCATTGCAACCATCAAGTGAGCACTGCTGCAAAGGCACAGTTGGTCCTGGTACCCACACCGATCGGTAACCTGGACGACATCACCCTGCGTGCCGTAGAGGTGTTGCGTGAGGTGGATGCCGTGATCGCGGAGGATACACGGGTCAGTGGTCGGCTATTGCAACACCTGGGCATCGCCAAGCCACTGGTGAGCTTTCACAGCAATAACGAGCATCGCATGGTGGACCAGCTCGTGCACCGGTTGGCCAATGGCGAGCGGTTCGCTTTGGTGAGCGATGCCGGAACGCCGGCCATTAGCGATCCCGGTTTCCTGCTGGTGCGGGCGGCCATCAAGGCCGGTGTGTCGGTTGAATGTTTGCCCGGCGCCACTGCCTTCGTTCCTGCCTTGGTGAACAGTGGCCTACCGTGCGACCGCTTCACGTTCGAGGGTTTCCTGCCGGTGAAGAAGGGCAGGCAGACGCGCATCGCCGCATTGAAGGACGAAGAGCGCACCATGGTGTTCTACGAGAGCCCGCACCGCATCCTGCGCACGCTGCAAGATCTTGTTCAGGCATGGGGTGGCGCTCGTGCTGCCAGCGTTTCGCGAGAGCTGAGCAAGTTGCACGAAGAGACCGTTCGTGGTACCCTTGATGAACTGGTGGCGCATTTCACTGCACATGAACCACGTGGCGAGTTCGTGCTGGTGGTGGGTGGCGCCGCGTGATCCTTCAACCCCCTTTCCCATGAATGCCTGGACCCTAGTTTCCCACGCCGGTCCCCATGAGGGGTTCGTGCTCAAGCAACATCCTGAACCTGTTCCAGGGCCATCCCAAGTGAGGATTGCCGTGGAAGGCTTCGGACTGAACTATGCGGATGTGATGGCGGTCCGAGGCTTGTACCGTGATGCACCACCCCTTCCGAGCGTGATCGGCTACGAAGTGGTGGGTCGCGTGGAGGCGTTCGGTGCGGATGTGCCCGCCGACATGCTGGGCAAACGTGTGGTGGCCATGACTCGGTTCGGAGGCTATGCGCAACAGGTGGTCACCGACCATCGTGCATGTGCGGTTGTGCCGGAGGATATGTCCCTGGGAGTTGCTGCGGCCTTGGCCACACAAGGCGCCACGGCGTGGTATGCTGCGCGCGTGATCTGCCCATTGTTTCCCGGCCAGCGTGTTCTGGTACACAGTGCGGCGGGAGGTGTGGGGCAGTTGTTGGTGCAGCTGGCGCTCGATGCCGGATGTGAGGTCTTCGCCATAGCCGGCGGACCGGAGAAATGTACACACCTCAAGCAAATGGGCGCGCATCATGTCGTTGATCGGCTGTCGGGTCCATATGTGCGCACGGTCTCAGGGTTGTTAGGCAACGAGCGGATCGATGTCAGCTTCAATGCGGTCGGAGGTTCTTCATACAGGCAGGATATGCGCCTGCTGGGCGTGGGTGGCAGGCTGGTGTTGTTCGGTGGTGCGGAACGCGGTTCGCTGGGCCTGTTCGGAACGCTGCGCTTCGTATGGCGCATGGGCTTCGTGGTGCCCATCTTTCTGATGATGCAGAGCCGCAGCGTGCTCGGCATCAACATGCTGAAGCTGAGCGATCGCCGTCCCGAACTGGTGGCGAAGTGCATGCATGAAGCGGTTGCCGCCGCCATGCGCGGTGTGCTGCGTCCGTATGTGCACAAGGAGTATCCCGCGAGCGCATTGCCACAAGCACACGTCGATCTCGCTTCGGGCCGTACAAGCGGGAAATTGGTGTTGCGCTGGTAGCGATCGCGCTTCCGTGACATAACTTCAACCTGTGATGGCACAGGTGATGCGTACCATAGAGACCCGATTGGCCACCATGTCCTTGGTGGAGCCTGGTCTTATTGTACAGCGGTTCCGCGAAGGTGCCAAGCTGGATCGTCCGGGTTTCGAGGAGAACCGGAAGGCCCGCGCAGAGCTTAGCGCAGGTGGGCGCCATGCCATGCTCTCCGTATTTCCCAAGGATATCGACTTCGAACTGGAGATCACCACACGCGATCACTTTCAACCCGAGCGTGAGCGGAACACCTTGGTGGCATTGGCCGTTGTGGCGCATGATACATTGGCCACTTCATTGTCCAAGCTCTTCTTCAGTTACTATCCTCAGGTATTCGATACGGCCATGTTCGAGGGTGAGGTGGAGGCGCTGGTCTGGCTGCGTGACAAGCTGGCCGTCTAGCGAGGGTCAGGTATCGGCGAAGTGCCGGTCATGCTTTACCTTGTACTCCACATGCCAATTCCATCAGAGCCACTGCAGCACGTGTCCGCCACCGGGCCATGGGCCAAAAGCTTCCAGTCCGTTGCCGGGTTCGCTGCGTGGCTGTTTTCCTTGGGCTGTGTCCTGACCTGCAACACGGTGATGGGTCAGCCCTCGACGTTCGCGATCTGGAAAGGCGATGACTTGGTGGGCAAGGTGTTCGTGGACCGCCGTACCAGTGGCGACCGTACCCATTACTCCATGAACTCCCGGTCCAAGGTCATGGTCCTCTGGCCGCAGCACATCCGTACGTCCATGTCCACGGAATATGTGGGCGGGCGTCTGGCGGCCTGTCACACCGCAGTGTGCGTGAACGACGAGGTGCGGGATAGCAGCAGCATGCGTACACAAGGAACGAAGGTGGTGGGCTACTTGCACCCCGGGCTCGTAGTACCTGCTGCCTCCGCGAATTCGTGGACCACGGCACGCATGTATTACGAGGAGCCTGTAGGCCAGACCGCCATCTATGTGGAGAGCGTGCTGCGTGATTGTGCCCTTGCCAAGGTCGGTGCGGGCATCTATGAGCTTACCCTGCCCGATGGGCATGTGAACCGTTACGTCTATCGGAACGGCGTGCTGCATGAGATCCAGGTCGACCGCTTGTTCTTCGATCTGGTCTTCCGCCGGGTCTGACGCTCGGCGCAGCACACGTGCCACCGCACCAGGGTCCTCGAATCAAGAAGCCCCGGCATGCTTGCATGCCGGGGCTTCTTGTTCAGGTTGTTCGGCTCATTCCTTGCTGAAGGTACGCACCACGCGGCCTTCACTCGTTATGGCTTCCAGCACGTAAGTGCCGGCGGTCAGTGCCGACACATTGAGGCGGTTGCTGCTCAGCATGGTGCTGATCACCGTACGGCCTGCTGCATCGATCACACGCACCAAGCTGTTCGGAGCGATCCCGGTCACGGTCAGTTGGTCGGTGGCAGGCACGGGGAACACGCGCACATCAGCGCCAGGCACTTCGGCCACGCTGGTCTGAAGTTCCTCGGTGATGGTGTGCAGGATGTTGATAGCAGGGTTCTCGATCACCTGCACGATACCGGATGGCCAGCGGATCGACATCTGGAGCACCTCTTCGTCCGTTCCGAGGCCGAAGTGTGCGTAGAGCGTGCTCATGTAGCGGAAGCCATCACCGCTGCGGATCTCGCGGATCTGCGAGCCCGATGCGGTGGTGATGGTTATACGGGCACCGATCGCGCTCTTATTGCTCACCGTTCCGATGAGCCGAACGCGTATCCAGTTGTTCTCATTGGGTTCGTTCAGACGCAGCGTGCTGCCGTTCACGATGTCCAGGAAACCATCGTTGTTCAGATCGGCCACTGGGCCGTTACCTGGAACGGTGTTGTCCAGAGTGAACGTCATGTCTCCATTGTTGACCAGCATGCCGCCGCCTCCATGGATGTCCAGCCAGCCGTCGTTGTTGAAGTCGTGCGTGGTCCACTCAATGCTCTGGCCGGTGAAATTGTCGATGCCTGAACCGGCAGTGACATTCGTGAAGGTGCTGTTGCCGTTGTTGCGCATCAACTTGTGGTATCCACTGGAACTGGCACCGATCAATACGTCCATGTCGCCATCATTGTCGAAGTCGCCCCAGGCACTGCTCCAGCTCTGGTGGCTGTCAGCAAAGCCGAGCGCCACGTTCATTTCGGTGAAGGTGCCATCACCGTTGTTGCGCATGATCTGGTCCACGGGATCGCATCCGCACTTGGCAATGAAGAGGTCCTGGTCGCCATCGTTGTCCCAATCGGTCCAGAGCGAACCGTAGTTGCCGCAGGTGGGGCCATAACCACCCTGGGTGAAGGTGAGGTTGCCGTTGCCATCGTTCACGAAGGCCACGTTGGCGGCCACATCATGGCACGAGAATCCGTCCAGGTCTCCATCGTTCTCCAGGTCCACCATATTGGTGCGCTGGCAGAAGATGTAGGGGTTGCCTGGGAAATTGAACTGCGTGAAGCCGCTGCCATCGTTCGTGGCGAACATGATGGTGGCACCCTGTCCACCGCCATAGATCATGTCATTCCAGCCATTGCCGTCCAGGTCACCTGCGGCAAAGCTCCATGAGGGGGTGTTCACGGCCGTTGTGGTCATGATCGTTGTGGTCTGGAACCCGCCTGTTGCCAGTTGCTTCAGGATGGTGACGGCATTGGCGCTGACGCCTACGATATCATCGAGCCCATCGTTGTTCATGTCCAGTGCGCCGATACCACTTGTGGCAACGGGCGTCGATCCGAAGTCGATCAGCTCGACCGGGGGCGTTGGCGGTGCCATTTCCAACAGACCGAAGGTGAATCCATTGGCCGTCCAGTAGTTGTCGAAAACAATGGTGTAGGTGACACCAGCGGTAACGCTGAAGTTGCAGATGGATGAGTAGCCCGGTCCGGTGTCGTCATCGGCGGCGAGGCAGGTCAGCGCACCACAATTGCCCGTGTAGACATGTACGCGGGTATCCACGGTCGGGTAGCCGCTGAGGAAGGATGTCACCTGCATGGCCGTATCCACGGTGGCCGTGAAAGTGTACCAATTGGCCATGCTCGAAGCGGCTCCGATGCAGAGCGGCGAAGCAGGCTGTGTGCCATTGATGGCAGCAACGGTGTGCAGGCCAAGGCCGATGGGCAGCGCTGTGGCACAGGTGCTTTGGGCACTTGTGGTGCCCATGGAAAGCAGGGCCAGAGCAGGAAGTAGCAGGTTTTTCATGGTCATTGGGAGGTCAGGGTCCGGTCGGTTCAGTTGCAGGGTACAGGCATGGAATTGATCCAAGTGGCGATCATGTCCACGGCTTCTTGGTGTACGATGGTGCGGCCCATGAGGGGCATGCGCACGGCTTCATCGTTGCTCGACATACGGAAGTGCATCATGGAGCGCGCTGCGTTCCCGCGTGCCACGATGTATGTCATGCTTGGCTCAATGGGATCGTCCGGTGGAACGCACACGCCTTGGTTCACGGGGTCGGCGTTCTCGTTCCACGCAAAGCGCATGGGCCTGTAGCTGCAATGACGCTGATCCGCGTGGCAATGGGCACAGTTCATGTCCAGGTAGGAGCGTACGCGGTCCTCAAGTGGTTTGGTCACATCGTTCCAGGCCACCACGGTGTTGATGTTCTTCGGGTACCCGGACTGCAGATAGCCTTGTTCCACCCATTTCACCAGTTGGTTCTTTACGCCATCGCCGAAGTCGTATTGGCTGTTCATGTTCTGGGGCTTGGGCCCGATGGGCGACGGCTCGTCGCTCACCTTGTGGCAGGTATGGCATTCGGCCTCGGCCGGTATGCGGTAGCTGATGGTCCGGGTCACGCCGTTCTCGTCGGTCCAGGTTACGGGCGTGTTGCTTCCGTTCAGGTCGAGATAGGCCTCGGTCTGCTCGGCGTTCCATACATAGTCGGCGAACTCCCATTGGCCGAAGCGTTTGAACAGTAGGCGA
>CAZQFG010000099.1:0-9937 GCA_964592515.1 uncultured Chryseobacterium sp.
TTTCCGATGAAGAGCACGGTGATGAAGTTGGTCTGTGCCGCCGAGGGGAACGAGAACAGGAGGACCGAAAAGGCGTACGATATCCGCAGGAAGGAATGATGCATTGGTCCTTGATGGATCGGGAAGTTGGCCCAACGTACGGAAGTTGTGGTTGCCGGATCCGTTCGGGATGGCCACCGTGTGGCTCCTGCCGTTCACTTGGGATGAGCGGCATCCGCGCGTGCCGACCGGCGCCTCCATGATCACCGTGCGGCCGACCTTCGTTGTGTCGTGAGCAACAAGGCGATCCGGACCAAGGCCGAGGAACTACTGTCCTTCGGTGTGCCCAAACAGCAGGTGTTCGATAACCTGCTGCTGCAGTTCCCCGAGGCCAAGCCCAGGAAGGCGGCCGAGGTGGTGCGGTACATGCCCTCACTCCAAGCGCGTGAGCGCTATGGGGCGATCCATCGTGCGTTGTTGATCACCATTGCATTGAGCGCAGTGCTCCGCATCGTTCACCCGCTGTTGGATCCCGACTACGACTGGGCGAAGGGCTTCAAGTACGTGAGCCTGGTACCCGTGGCCACTGTGCTGGTGGGCTGGACCATTTACCGCTGGCAGGGGCAGGTGCTCTCGTGGGTGGGCTGGGGCAACCTGGCCACCAGCGGCAGCTTGGTGAAACAGGTCACCAAGTTCGCGGGTGGTGAAGTGGATGCGTGGAACGTGGCCTTTGCGGCCATGCCCGTGCTCATCGGTGTGCTTGCGCTGGTGCTGGTGTACGGTGCCTTTCCGCGTTTCAAGGTGGACAAGGACCCGATGGGTGGGCCCGACAGGATCCTGTTCCGCGAGGACCATGCGGTCTAGCGGTTCCACACCATGGTTCGAATTCGCACCTGTGGGGTCGTCCCGGTGGTACGGACTTCCGCTGTGTCTGACCGACGCCCCGAAAGCAGCAGCCCCCAGTACACCAGCCGGTCGAGGAGGAACGGTTGGGTGCCGGCAATTTCACGCGTGTGCATCGGCAAGTGTGTTCCGGTGAACGATCGGAATATCATGCATCCTGTGCACGCCACCAGCGATGGGGGACACCGCAGCAGCGGATGCACCTTGTCCAACGCTGTACCCAGGCCGTAGAGGTCCACGCCTTCCACCATCAGGAGCATCGCCACTTGGAAGACCGTAAGCGCTGAAGCGATGCCTACGGGGGAGTCAGGGCGCTCCGGCACCGAAAGAGCGTCTGCGGTCGGGAAGGCGAGCACCCGACCACCTGGAACGACCGGACCGCCACTGTGCACCGGCCTTGCCATGAACAACGCTTACTGCCTCAGGCTACGACCCGCTCCTCCACCTTCCTCCGCTTGCGTCCGAAGCGCTTTCCACCGACCCGCTCCATCAGGCGCGTCATGATGTAGTACATCACCGGAACGATGAAGAGGGTGAGGATCAACGAGCTGGTCAACCCGCCGATGATGACCCAGGCCATGCCGTTCTTCACCTCGGCACCGTCGCCGCTCGCCAGGGCGATGGGCAGCATGCCGAAGATCATGGCCACGGTGGTCATCAGGATCGGGCGCAGCCGTTCCTTCCCGGCCTCCACCAGGGCCTCGGAGAGCGCCATGCCCTCCTTGCGCAGGTGGTTGGCGAAATCCACGATGAGGATGCCGTTCTTGCTCACCAGGCCCAGCAGCATGATGAGGCCCACGATGGCGAAGATGCTCAGCGGCTGCATGGTGAGGGCCAGCGCGAGGAAGGCGCCCACCAGCGACACGGGGATGGAGAAGAGCACCACGAAGGGATAGAGCGCGTTCTCGTACAGGGCCACCATGATGAGGTAGACCAGCAGGATGCCGAGCACGAGCGCCAGCCCGAGCGATCCGAAGGCCTCGCCCTGATTCTTGGCATCGCCGAGGTATTGGATGGTGATACCCGCAGGCAGTTGCTCCTTGGCAAGGGCCTTCTGGATCTCGGCCACGATGGTGCCGCTGGGGCGACCCACCGCAGCACTGTTGATGGTGATGCTGTTGAGGCGGTCGGTGCGCTGCAGCACGCTGTTGCCCACGGTCTCGTACACATCGGCCAGTTGGTCCAGGCGTACGGTGGCGCCCTTGGCGTTGGTCACCATCAGGCCGCGCACGCTCTCCACGTCCTTCCGGTCGGCCTGGTCCAGCCGCACGTTGATGGGGTATTCCTCACCGGCCTCCTTGAACTTGTTGCGGTCGTTGCCGCGGAAGGCGGTCTGCACGGCCATGCCGATATCGGTGCTGGTGAAACCGAGCGCGCCCATGCGGTCCTGGTCCAGCCGCACCTTCACCTCGGGCTTGGGGCTCTTGGTGCTGAACTGCACGTAGTCCGTGCCGGGCGTGGCCTCGGTGATGCGCTTCACGATGCGGGCCGTCTTCCACAGGCTGTCCATCTCCACGCCCTTCACGGCGATCTGGATGGGCGTCTGCGCGCTGCCGGTGATGTTGGTCTGCGTCACGGTCACCTTCAGCCCGGGTATGGTGCCCAGCTCATCGCGCAGCAGGGTTCCGAATTGTTCCGAGGTGATCTTGCGGTCCTTCTTCGGCACCAACTTCACGTTGATCTCGGAGAGGTTGGCGTTCGCGGATCCCGCACCGCCGCCCATCTGCCCGCTCTGGGTGCCCACGTTGGTGAAGGCGTTCACTACTTCGGGGTGGGCCAGGATGAGGCGCTCGGCCTGCTGCGTGAGCTGGTCGGTGGTGCTGAGCGAGGCCTGCGGCGCGGTCTCCAGCTGCACCAGGAACTCGCCGCGGTCGCTGGGCGGGATGAAGGTGGCGCCGATGAAGCCCGTGGGCACCAGCGCGAAGGCGGCGATGATGAGGGTCAGGATGCCGAGCAGCACGTAGCGCTTGCGGCGCAGGGACTTCTCCAGCACCCGGCCGTACCACTGCTGCAGGTCGGTGATGGCCTGTTCAAAGGCGAGCGCGAAGCGGCCCCACAGGGTGTCCTTGGTGAGGTGCTCCAGCTTGCCCCAGCGGCTGGCGAGCAACGGGGTGAGCGTGAAGGCGACCACGAGGCTCATCAGCGTGCTGATCACCACCACCAGCGAGAACTCGCGGAGGATGTTGCCGATGAGGCCGCCGCTGAGGGCCAGCGGCAGGAACACCACCACGTCCACCAGGGTGATGGCCATGGCGGTGAAGCCGATCTCATTGCGTCCTTCGAGCGCGGCGGAGTAACGGGTCTTGCCCATCTCCAGGTGGCGGTAGATGTTCTCCAGCACCACGATGCTGTCGTCCACTAGGATGCCCACCACGAGGGAGAGCGCCATCAGCGTCATCAGGTTCAGCGAGAACCCGAGGGCGTACATGGCTATGAAGGTGGGGATCATGGCGCTGGGCAGCGCCACGAGCACGAAGAAGGAGCTGCGCAGGCTGTGCAGGAAGAGCAGCATCACCAAGCCCACGATCAGCACGGCGAGCGCCAGGTCGAACATCACCGCGTTGGCGCTGGAGAGCGTGTAGAGGCTCTGGTCCATGGCGATGGAGTAGTCGAAGCCGGTGTCGGCCAGCTGGGTCTTCAGTTCGACCATGCGCTTCTTCACACCCTGGCTCACCTCCACCGCGTTGGCATCGCTCTGCTTCACGATCTGCATGCCGATGCCCGGCTGTCCGTTGATGCGGTTGAAGGTGGTGGCCTCGCTGAGGCCGTCGGTCACGCTGGCCACGTCCTGCAGCAGGATGCGGGAGCCATCGGCGTTCTCGCGCACCACGGTGTTGCGCAGGTCCTCCACGGTGCCCGCACGGGCATCGAGGTTGATGGAGAGGCGGTCCGCCCGGGTCTCCACGTTGCCGGCGGGGAAGGTGCTGCTGTTGGCGGCCACGGCCTGCGCCACCTGTGCGGTGCTCAGGCTGTAGGCCTTCAGCTTGGCATTGTCCATCACCACCTGCACCTCGCGTTGCTGCGCGCCGATGAGGGTCACGCTGCCCACGCCGCTCACGTTGCTGATGATAGGCGCCACGCGATCGTCCAGCAGCTGGTAGAGGTCGCCGGGCGACAGGTCGCTGTTGATGCTCATGCGCAGGATGGGGATCTCGTCCGTGCTGAAGCGACGCACCACGGGGTCGTCGCTGTCATCGGGCAGAAGGGCGCGGACCTGGTCGATGCGGCGTTCGGCATCGCGCTGGGCATCGTTCACGTTGGTGCCCTGCTTCAGCGTCACGGTGATGGCCGACACGCCCTCGGTGCTGGTGCTGGCGATCTGGTCCACGCCCTCAATGGCGCTCACGGCGTCCTCGATGGGCTTGGTGAGGGTGTTGAGGACCTCCTCGGGCGACGCACCGCGGTAGGTGGTCTGCACCATGATCACATTGGCCTCGAACTTGGGCAGCAGGTTGTAGTTGAGCTGCTTGTAGCTGAGAAAGCCGAAGAGGATCAGGGTGACGAAGATCACCGTGATCAACAGCGGCCGTTTGATGGCGACTTCGGTAATGGACATCGGGTAGGGTATGATCGCTGCGGGATGAACGGGCTCCGCGTGGCTGAGGTCTATTGTTCGTTGGGTCCGTTGCTCGTCGCGCTGGCATTCCCCGCCACGCGCACCTTGCTGCCATCCACCAGGTTCAGCTGGCCGCTCACCGCCACGGTCTCGTTCGGCTCCAGTCCCTTGAGCACTTCCACCTGCTCGCCGATCTCGCGGCCCAGCACCAGGTCGCGGTGGCTCACCCGGCTGTCGGCGCCATTGGTGCGCACCACGTACACATAGGGCTGCTTCATGCCCTCGCCCAGCGCTGACTTAGGAATGACCAGCAGCGGCACGGCCTCGCGGTGCTCGAAGCGTGCGTTGATGAAGGTGCCGCTCTTCAGCGGGTGTGCCTTGTCGTTCTGCACGGCCACCTCCACCAGGTAGTTGTGGCTGGCATCGCCGCGCGGGCTCACGAAGGTGACCCGGCCCTGGAAGGTCTCACCGGGGAATACCTCGGTGGTCACGGTCACGGCATCACCTTCCTTCACGCGGTAGGCATCGCGTTCGCTCACGCGCACGTTCGCTTTCAACTGGCTCACGTCCACCACTTCCACCACGGCGGTGTTGGCGGTCACATACTCGCCCACCTCCACGTTCTTCGCCACCACGGTGCCGTTCACGGGGCTCACCACCTGGGCATCGCGGATCTGCTGGCGGATCTGGTCCACCTTCACTTTCTGCGTCTCGTAGTTGAAGTGGACCTCATCGTAGTTGGCCTCGGTCGCGGCCTTGCCGGCCACCAGTTCGCGGTAGCGCTCGTCGTCCTTGCGGAGCTTCTCCAGCGCCAGTTCGGCGGCCTGCAGCTCCAGTTGCTTCTGGGCCACCTCGAGGCTGCCGAGCACCTGGCCCTTGCTCACGCGCGAGCCGAGGTCCACGGTGAGGCTGGCCAGTTTGCCCTGTGCCTGCACCATCACGCGGGCATGCTCATCGGGTTCCAGGGTGCCGGGCACGCTGAAGCCGCCCTCCACCGGGGCGATGGCGGTGGTGATCACGTTCACCGGGAAGGCGAAGGCGCTGCGGTCCACGGGCTGTTTGGCCGCGTCGAGATTCTTCTTGTTGGAGGCCAGTCGCAGGCCAATGCCGAGGGCGAGGAGGATGCCCACGATGGGCAGGATGTACTTGCGTGACATGGTTCAGAGCGAGTTGGCGAAGGGGATGAGGGTGCCCAAGGCCTTGTTCAGGTCGATGATGGCGAGGTAGTATTGGAGGAGGGAGGCTGTGTAGTTGTTGCGGGCCTCCTTCAGCTGGTAGTCGGCGTTGAGCACATCGCTGAAGGGCGCAGCGCCGAGGCTGTACTGCTTCTCGGTGAGCCTGAACACCTCCTCGGCCAATCGGAGGTTGGCGTCGTCGTTCTCCACATTGGCCAGCGCGGCCTCCATGCGGGTGCGGGCATTGCGTTCCTCCAGCTCCCAGCTCATGGAGTTGAGCTTCAGCTGCTGTTGAGCGTTGGCCAGTGCCAGTTGGCTTTGCTTGAGCTGGCTGGACCGGCGCGAACCGCTGTACAAGGGCACGTTCACCTTCACGCCGACGGTGGCGTAGTCGAACCACTGATCGTAGCTGTTGCCGAGGTCGTTGCCCTGCGCATTCGCGCCATAGCGGCCGAAGGCGCTGAGGGTGGGCAGGTAGGCGTTGCGCTTGCGACGCACATCGATGCCGTTCAGGAGGAGGGCGGTCTCGGCATAGCGGTACGTGTTCAGAAGGTCCAGGCTGAAGGGGCCTTGTGTGGTGGCGATGAGCTGTCCGCCCACCGGCAGGGTGTCCACCAGGACGATCTCGGTGGCCAGGGGCATGCCGATGATCTGCTTGAGCTGCCCCATGGCCAGTTCCATGTTGGCACGCGCCACCGTGCGCTGTGAGATGATGTTGCGGCGGGCCACTTCCATGCGGTCCACGTCCAAGGCCTGGGCCACACCCTTGGATCTGCGCAGTTCCATGAGAGGTACCAGGGAGTCGTACTGGGCCTGGTTGGCATCGAGCAGCTGCATCTTCAGCCGGGTGGTCAGTGCGGCGGCGTAAGCGCGGGAAGCCTCGTAGATGAGCTGCTCCTGCACTTGTTCCTCACGGATACGGGCCATCTCCCGGTTGGGGCCGGCGGCCTGGATGCCGTTCAGGGAGGCCAGGTCGAACAAGGTCTGTTCGGCCTGGATGTTCAACGTGGTGTTGTACTGCGTACCGAACTGGACCGGAGTGGGCTGATCGCTGAAGACCCCGGGCGGCAGGATCGTGGTGGGACGTTTCAGGTTGTTGTCCAACTGGCCACTGGCGTTCACCTGGGGCAGGTAGCTGCTGAGGGCCTCCGTGGCCTGAGCATCGGCCCTTTCGCGGTCGTTGGCCGCGATGATCATCAACGGGCTGTTCTCCTTGCCATAGGCAATGGCCTCGCGCAGGGTGAGCAATTCCTGGGCGGACGCGTGGTGGACGATGAGCACTGCGATCGCAGCGACCAGGCTGCGCAGGACGGTGGCGTAGTGGTCGTGCGTGCTCATTGTGCGTCCTGGGCGTTGGCGAGTTCGTTCATGCGCACCAGCACCCGCAGGCAGACCTCCAGCTCCCGGTGAGCGACACCATCGAGCGCCTTGGCGAAGACCTTGGCGCGGATCCGGCTGGCCTTGCGGTACACTTCCATGCCGCTCTTGGTGACCATGAGGTGCTTGCGGCGCCGGTCCTCCGGGTCCATCTGGCGCTCGATCCAGCCGGCCTCCTCCATCTCGTCCAGCTGACGGAGCATGGCGCTCTTGTCCTTGGCGAAATGGTTCGCCATGTCGGTCTGCACCGCCTGGCTGTTGGTGAGCAGGAAATCCAGCACGCCGAATTGGGGGAGACGGATGCCGAGCTCGCTGCGGTCCAGCTCCAAGGCCACCAGGCGGGCCAGGCTGCGCATGGTCGTTCCGAGGGTTCGGGAGAGTTCTTCAGACAGGTTGTTCATGATAAAGGTTGACAATGTCAACGGGTCAAAAGTATGGAAAGTTGCAAAAGACAACAGTTAATACCTGTCAATTAATTGCAATTGGGGCAGAGACCCGCTCACACCCCGGTACCTTTGCGGTGCGGAACAACTGCTGTGATGAGCCAACGACCGGGGATGAACACGGAGCAAGCACCTTTTGTGCTATCCGGTGGTGGTGCCCGCGGCTTCGCGCACTTGGGCGTGCTGGAGGCTTGCTCGGAGGTTGGGATCCTGCCGGCCTCGATCAGTGCCACCAGTGCGGGCGCCTTGGTCGGGGCCTACATCGCGGCCGGGCTTGCACCTGGTGAGGTGGTGGACCTGATGCGCAGCAAGGTGCCCGGCATCTTCAGCCGGTGGCGCATCCTGCGGGGCGACCGCCTCACACAGGACCGCATCCGGTCCTTCCTGGAGGCCACCCTGCCCGTGGAAAGGATCGAGCAGCTGCCCATGCCCTTTTTCGTGAGCACCACCGATCTGGCCACCGGCCGTCAATGCCTGCTGCATGAAGGGGAACTGGTGCAGGCCCTGCTGGCGGCCAGCGCGGTGCCGGTGCTGTTCCCGCCCGTGGCCATTGGTCAGGGGCGTTACGTGGATGGTGGCCTCAGCAACAACCTGCCCATCGAGCCGTTCAACGATCGACGCAATGAGGTGATCGCGGTGTATGTGAACCCGCTGGCCCCACTCAACGGCCGGCTCAACTTCCGGGAGACGATCGACCGTACGGTGCACCTGAGCTTCCGCGAGGTGGTGGCGCGTTCTTCCGAAGGATGCCGACTGTACATCGAACCACCTGGACTGTCGAAGTTCGGGCTCTTCGACCTGCATGATGCCGAGAAGATACGGACCATCGGTCGTGAGCATGCACGAGCGCTGCTCGCGCGGTTGGGATGAGCGGCTTCCGCGCGTGCCGACCGGCGCCAGTGGGAAGCCATGCCCCTCGATCTTCGTGATGCAATGAGCAACAAGGCGATCAAGGCCAAGGCGGAGGAGTTGTTGTCCTTCGGCATGCCCAAGCAATTGGTGTTCGACAACCTGTTGCTGCAGTTCCCCGAAGCGAAGCCGAAGAAGGTTGCCGAGGTGGTGCGCTATATGCCGTCGTTGTTGGCGCGCGAACGCTACCGCGCCATGCATCTCACCTTGTTGGGCCTTATCGTGGCATCAGCCGTGTTGCGCCTGGCGCGCCCTCTCCTGAACGGTTCGATCGGTCCGGACCAGGCCACCGCCTACCTGAGCCTTGTCCCCATCGCCACGCTGCTGATGGGGTACAGCATGTACCGCTGGCAGGGGGAGGTCTTCGGATGGGTGGGCTGGGGCAATGCGTTGGGGGCCTTCGGCCTGCTGAACGACCTGAGCCAATTCGTGAAGGATGGCGGGGACCTTTGGCCCTTGTCCGGGCGGATCCTGAGCGTTTCCATTGGAGGGGTCGCCCTCTATCTGGCTTATCGCGTTTTCACCAAGCCGAAAATGGAGAAGGATCCGATGAGCGGTGCAGAGCGCGTGGTGTTCCGGGAGGAACATACGATCTGACGGTACTATACAACATTGCGAATGCGCACGTGTAGCGTCGACCCACTGGCTCGACCTGCCTGTGCGCCACACCAACGCTGCTACCACAGCATCCCCCAATACCCCAATGCTCCGATCACCGGCAGGTACAGCAGCGCATTCCCCAGAAGTGAGCGGTGCGCGGTGCTTTCGTGGTAGCGCAGTGCCACCAGCGCGCCCACCAGCACGATCAGTACCAACGGCATCCAGGACAGCGCCGGATGCACATAGCCCAGCCCGAAGTAGTACACACCTTCCTGCATCAGCAATACACCGATCAAGCCGATCAGCGTGGTGCAGGCAAGTCCGGAGAGCACGGGTGTGATCAACGGGCCACTGTTCCTCCCACGAAGCCTGACCAGACCGCGTGCGATGAGCTGCACCAAATTGACGGTGCCCATGATCAGGGCCAGAACGGCCACGCCGAACAAGGCCCAGAACAACCACCGCTGGTGGAAGGGCGTGAGGTAGTCCTTCAACCTGTCGTATTCCGGTCGGGATCCGAAGAGCGACGCCATCTCCACGCTGCGATCCCCCTTGGTGAGCTCTTCCGTCAGATCGAAGGTGACGCGTTCGCTGAAATCGTGGTAGAAGTACAGGTGCGCCTGGTTTTCGCCGGGGTCGAACAGCACACTGAACAAGGTGCCTTCACCCAGCTTGGGGCGACACACGGCCATGATGGAAAGCACGTGCTCCGCTTCTTGGAGCGTTGCGCCGGTACCGTTCATCAGCAGTTGGCGGCCGTTCTGCAGGCGTGGGATGGGGATGGTGGTGGGGTCGCTGCATGTGCTCATGCGCCAATTGCTCAGGGTGTACCACGGATCGTTCCCGGTGAACAGGGTATCGGGCTCCAGGACCAGGTAGCCGCCCTTCGCATCGCAGAAGAAGAGCATGCCCACCACCGGTCCGGTGTTCACCGTGCGCAGATAGGCCTCCACCTCCTGCACGGTGGCGCAGGTGCGCATGATGTGGCGGATCGC
>CAZQFG010000100.1:0-9932 GCA_964592515.1 uncultured Chryseobacterium sp.
CGAACAACTATGGCAGGCCGGCGATCACAAAGCCCACCAGTCACAAGTGGCCGATGCGTTGCGGGGCTACATTGAAGAGCGCTACGATATACCCGCATTGGAGCGTACCACGGACGAGCTTGCGCAGGCCATACGGGTGACCACACTTAGCCCGGAGCAACAACAGTTGTTGGCCAATATGTTACGTGCTGCCGACCTGGTGAAGTTCGCCAAGGCCGTACCCTCGCCTGCTGAGAACGAGCAATTGTTGCGGTCCGCGCGAGACTTCATCCATGCCACCACCAACCATGGGTAAGGACCGCTTGGCATCCATTGTCTGGGCGCTGCTCGCGGTGGCGGGCGTGGCCTATGCCGCTTGGTATGTGGCTAACCACTTTGAGGTGGCGCATCCTGAGCGATGGTGGGCGCTCATGGCGATCGGCATTGTTGCATTGCTTCACATCTGGCGGGCGGCACGTCGTTCGCCCATGGTCGTCCTGCCCACATTCAGTGCATTCGAAGGTGTGCGGTTCGATCTGCTGGGGCTCTTTAGGCATCTGCCATTTGCCCTCTCAATTGCAGGTCTGGGGCTACTGGTGCTCGCGCTAAGCCGCCCGCAGAGCAAGGACAGTTGGCAGGACGTGAAGCGCGAAGGCATCGACATTATGATCGCGATGGACATTTCAACCAGTATGCTGGCCAAAGACCTACGTCCCGATAGGTTGGAAGCGGCCAAGCGCGTGGCGAAGGAGTTCATCGATGGTCGTCCGAACGACCGTATAGGACTGGTGGTGTATGAGGGTGAGGCCTACACGCAATGTCCGCTCACCACCGACCACCGTGTGCTCAAAGACCTGTTCACGCAGTCGCGACCAGGGCTGATCACCGGAGGAACAGCGGTGGGCATGGGCCTGGCCACGGCGTTGAACCGGTTGCGCGAAAGCGAGGCCAAGAGCAAAGTGGTCATCCTGCTTACCGATGGAATGAACAATGCCGGAAGCCTGCAACCGATGGATGCCGCAGCGATCGCCGAACAATTGGGCATCCGTGTTTACACCATAGGCGTAGGTACCCGTGGCAAGGCCCTTACCCCGGTGGCCTTGTACCCCGATGGCCAGTACCGCTACGACATGCAGGAAGTGGAGATCGATGAAAAGGTGATGGCACAGGTGGCCGACCTTACCGGAGGCCGCTACTTCCGTGCGACCGATGCCGATCGGCTGCGGGAGGTCTATACCGAGATCGATCGGTTGGAAAAAACACGGATCAAAGTGACCGAGCACAGTCAGCGTAAGGACGAGCACTTCCCCTTCACCCTGCTGGGCGGATGCTTGCTCCTTTTCGGCTGGACACTTGACCGGAGCCTATTGCGCAGCATGGCATGAGCAGGCCAGGTACATATCCGCTGGGCCGCATAACGGCGATCACCATCGTGGTGGAACTGCTTCTTTGGGCGGTGATGCTCGTGGCGTGGTGGGTATTGAAGGACCAGATACCCGGCTTCCGTTTCGGCAGACCCGAGTTGCTGAAGGCACAGCTGATAGGCCCTGTAATGATGCTGCTGTTCCTCTTGGACCTGGGCTGGCGGAACCGGACACTGAAGCGCTTTGCACATGATGGCACCAGGGCGCGGGTGGTACCCGGTCTTTCGGGAACACGGGTGTTCCTGCGTTTCCTTCTGCTGCGCTTGGGACTTGCTTCGGTTATCGTGGCTTTGGCCGCACCCCTGCATGGCACGCGCGTGGAGGAAGTGAAGGCCAAAGGGATCGACCTGATGGTCTGCGTGGACGTGAGCAACAGCATGACCTGTGAGGACCTGAAGCCGAGCCGCATGGAAGTGGCGCGCCGGGCCCTATCACAGCTCATCGACCAGCTGCATGGCGACCGGTTGGGCATCGTGATCTTCGCCGGTGAAGCGTTCGTACAGTTACCGATCACCTCCGACCGATCCGCTGCGAAGCTCTTCCTGAACAGCGTGAACACCGATGCCGTGGGCACGCAGGGAACTGCCATTGGTGCCGCGATCGATCTGGCGCGCGAGAGCTTCGATCCGAACACCACATCAGGCAAAGCGATCATCGTGATCACTGATGGCGAGAACCACGAGGATGATGCACAAGGCGCTGCCAGGAAAGCGGCCGAACTGGGCATTGTGGTCCACACCGTTGGCATGGGTGCCCCCCAAGGCGGACCGCTTCCGATACGGCGCAACGGACAAGTGACCGGTTACCGCAAGGACCGCAGCAACAACACCGTGATCAGCCGGCTCGATGAGAGCATGTTGAAAGAGATCGCAGCGGCAGGCAATGGGCTTTACGTGCGAGCGACAGAACGATCATCGGGCATGAACGAGCTACTGGCCGAACTACGGACCATGGATGCCCAAGAGGTGGGCACCTATCGGTTCGCTTCGCTGGAGGACCAATACCAATATCCGTTGGGCTTCGGCCTGCTGCTGATGACCATTGGTCTATTGTTCGGAGAACGCAGGCATGTGCGGCCCATCATGGAACTACCGGCATGAGAACGCGCCACCTCATGCCATTCCTGCTGTTTACCGCTTGTGGCGATGCGGACCACCGTGCAGTGCTGCGTGCCTTGCATGAGGGTAATGCGCAGTATAACCAGGAACGCTGGACCCTGGCCGACAGCATTTACTCAGCGGCACCGGAGAACGGTATGCTCAGTTTCAACAGTGCGCATGCACGCTACCGACTTGGCGACCTGAATGGAGCCATTGAGCAAGCGACACTGGCCGACCAATTACTGGACAGCGCACGTTGGAGAGCCTATGCCCGCTATGACCTTGGCAATGCCTACCTCCAGCAGGCACTTCGGGCCGACAGCCTTGCCGGCCTCATGAACAAAGAACTGAGCGAACTACGCGTGGACGCCGCCGATATTCCCAGTCGACTTCGCCAGTACGTTCTCCGCGATTCGTTGCAGCGACTGGTGACGCGGACCGACCACCTGATCGACTCGACCTTGGCTCAAAGCACGGAGGCCTATCGCAATGCCCTGCGCTTGGAACCTGCCTTGGAAGATGCGCGGCACAACCTGATGATCGGGCTACGAAAGATCGCCTCACGCCCCAAGGCAGATCCCACGAAGAAGGGCGAAGGCAACAAGAACGAACAGAACGCCCTGACCGACAAGGCCAAGGCATTGTTGGCACAAGCAGATGACCTGGTGAACCAACATAAGTTCCAGGCGGCGTTCGACCTGCTACAGAACGGATTGAAGCAGGAACCAACACTTGGCCAGCGCAAGGACTACATGGACAAGTTGGGCCTGATCACCTCCATATTGCGAACGCCATGAAACATGTGATAGCGCTCGTAGCCATGATGGTGTCCGCATGGCATGCCTCACCCCTGTGCGCCCAGACCGCAACGGCGAGCGAGTGGTTCGATCGCGCTGCGCAACAGTTCGTGCAGCAGGACAAGATCACGGCCATGCGCACCCTCGACCAAGGCCTTCGCGAACATCCGAACGACCCGCGCCTTACCAAACTGGCCGAGGCATTGCTGAAGGAGGACAAACAACAGCAGCAGCAGCAGCAACAGCAGCAGCAAGGCGGGAACAACGACCAACAGAAGCAACAACAGCAGCAGTCGCAGCAGCAAGCGCAGGAGCAGCGTTCGCAAGAGCAACAGCAACAACGGACCGAACAACAACAGGCCAACGCCGGTCAAGAGAACCGTAAGGCCGGACAGATGGATCCGCGCGATGCCAAAAGGCTGCTTGATGCATTGCAACGAGGAGAAAAGGACGTGCAACAGAAAGTACGGCTACGACAACGCCCTGCCCAACGCGTAACCATCGACAAGGATTGGTGACATGAAGACACTGGCATACATCATCGTGCTGCTGGGTCTCCTAATGGGAGCCACGGAACAGACACTGGCCCAGGAGATCACCTTCAAAGCCAGCGTGGACAGGAACAGCATTGCCGCTGGCGAACATGTTAAGCTCACCATTACACTCTCCAATACCCAGGAACGCTACACCGCACCTGACCTCGGTGGATTGGTGATCGTACAGGGACCGTTCGAGAGCAGCAACATGAGCATCTACAATGGGCGTATGAGCAGTACGATCACACGCACCTGGTTGCTCACGGCGGCACAGTCCGGCCGCTATACCATAGGTCCCGCAAGAGTGAAGGTGGGCGGTGGGTACATCCAGACGGATCCCATTACGATAGAGGTAACGAAAGGCGCTGCGACCTCACCCAGTGATCCCAACGCGACCCTAGGCCAACAGCGCGACCCGAACCTCTTCACCACCATCAGCCTCAGCAAGAACAAAGGCTACGTAGGGGAGCAGGTCATCGCCACCTACATGCTCTACTCGCGGTACAATAATCTTCAATCCGTAACGAAAGAGCTACCCAAGATCAGCAATGCATGGACCGAGGAGGTGGACCTTGGCGAATTGCACTGGGAGGAGAAAATGCAGACCATCAACGGGCTCCCCTACCGGGTGGCCGTGTTACGCAAGCAAGTGCTCTTTCCACAGCGAAGTGGCAAGCTCCGCATCGAACCGTTCGAGCAGACCTGTGTCATCGACCGCTCCTTCTTCAACCCCGGGCGAACCGTGGAAGTGCGCAGCAATGCCGTGGAATACACTGTGATGGACCTTCCCACTGGCGCACCAGCGGACTTCAATGGATCCGTTGGTGAACTGCAAATGACCGTGACCACCTCGCGGAAGCAGCTCCGGGAGAACGAATCCGTGGATCTCGCCATTCGATTCAACGGTCGTACAAACCTCAAGTTGCTGGAAGCCCCAACGTTGGCCCTGCCGAATGACATTGAGACCTTCGACCCCAAGACCGTTGACCGTTTCAGCGTGAACGGCAGCGGCATGAGCGGCAGTCGTGAGTTCCAATTCCTGCTTATTCCGCGGCACGAAGGCACCTACGAGCTACCACCCATCACCGTAAGCTATTTCGATACGCGCACCGGCACCTTCAAGACCTTGACCAGCGGTCCTACCGAGATCGAGGTACTGCCAGGCGATGGCACCGCATCCAGCAACCTACCCCAACGTCCCGCCCAGTCGGACATCCAAGTGCTTGAAAAGGATATCCGGCACATTCGCACGGATGATCTTCAACTGAAACCGGTGGGGCACGAGTTGTTCGCATCACCGGCATGGATCGCTGGGATGACCACCCCGGCGGTCGCGTTCATCTTGCTGCTGGCCTGGCGACGCAAACAAATGCGCGATGCCCAGGATGTGGTCGGAAGTCGACGAAAGGCAGCGGACCGCACCGCACGTCGTCACTTGAAAGCGGCCGAGGAGGCGCTCAAAGGCAACGACCGCGAGGTCTTCTACTCAGCGTTGAGCAAAGCTCTGGTCGGCTATATGGCGGACAAGTTCGGGGCAGGCATCAACACCAACGCAGGCGAGACCATTCGCAAAGCCCTCGCCGGATCGGCGGAAAGCGAACAACTGGCCAATACGTATCAGCGGTTGATCACGGCCTGCGACATGGCCCGTTTCGCACCGGTGGAGGATGTGCCACGCGAAACCCTGTATGCCGAGGCCGCAACGCTCATCGGTGCCATTGAACAGCGTACCCGATCATGAAGCACAAGGTCATCCTTCTCCTCGCACTGTTCACGGCCTCGTTCAATGGAAACGCGCTTTCCGTGGCCGATGCTGATTCACTATCAGCCCGCGCTGCTCGTGCCTATGCCAGTGGTGATGCAGCCATGGCCCTGGCACTTTACGACTCCGTAGCTATCCACTACACATCCGCCACTCTGTTCTACAATATGGGTAATTGCCATTACCGCAGTGGCGATATGGCCATGGCCATCCTGAATTACGAACGGGCCCATCGCCTCGCACCCGGCAACGAGGACATACTGGCCAACCTTGAACTGACGCGCTCGCAGCTCAAGGACCGCATAGGGGAACTCCCCTCCTTCTCACTGGGTAGCTGGTGGGAGGCATTCCGGGGAGGTGCCGATCCCGACCAATGGGCGCGTCGTTCGTTATGGTCGTGCGTCGCGTTCTTCGCTTTGCTCGGAATGAGCCTGTACATCCGGTCCACAGGCATTCGCAAAGGCGTGCTCGTTGCAAGCGTTACCACCCTTGTCGGTATGTTCATTTCGCTGTTCATGGCATATGGCCGTCATGCCGATCTGAACGACCGGTCTTCGGCCATCATCATGGAACCGAAGGTGGATGTGCGCAGCACGCCTTCCGCCAAAGGCCCCGTGCTCTTCATGCTTCACAAGGGCACCAAGGTGAAGCTCTTGCAGCAGCAGGAAGGCTGGCAGGAAGTAAAGTTGACCAACGGATCCGTAGGCTGGATGCCGGAAGGCTCACTGGAACGGATCTGAACCGATCAGGGCAATTGGGCCGCACGCACCGTCGTGGGCACCACCCCGCCGATGATCTGCAGCACAACATCGCGGTCGTTGCTCACTCCCGTGTACTTCACCACGCCATCAAGGTTGATGTCGTATCGGTTGTACCCTGAAGTCGTGTTCGTAGCTACCACACCTCCCACATGGGAAAGAATCGGATCACGATCATTATCCTGTCCGGTGTAGCGAACGGTGCCGTCCATGTTGGTATCACCAGGCCACAGCGACCTGCGTGTGCCGTTCACTTGCGTGGGCTCAACACCATAGAGCACCGTTGAGGTCTGCGTGAAATCCACCACCTGCGCGTTCACCCCAACAGGGCTCTGTGCCACCACGCCCAGGTGGTTCCGATGGCGCACCACCAGGAACTTGCCCGCCGTTGTGGTGGTGAATGGTATCTGGGCGGACCCATCCACGGCCGTGACGTCACCATTGGCGCGGAGCAATGCTGCACGACGTTCGGCCACCGTGTACCCCGCATCGTTGTTCCGGAGTTCCAGCACCACCCAGTCCACCACCGCTTGTGCACCTGTGGTCTGCAAGGTCGCCGCCGGCACGGTAGCACCGGCATTGGCAACGGTGAGTCCGAGCGCAGTGTAGGGCTCTGCAGTTGGAACCAGACCGGCAGCACGTAGGTCATCACGCATGGTCATCGTGGTCCAGTTGATGGCACCACCCAGGAACATCTTGGCACCCACCGTGTTGGCCACGGGTACCGAACAACCTGCGCCCGTAACACGGTAGATGACCTTGGACATGTACGGTTGAAGGGTGATGGACGAAGGCTGCAACGTGCCGGTCACATCATGCCAGCACCCTGCCGGCAATGCAACGGTCTGTGCGGTCGCCTGATCGTTGTAAAGCAGCACATGGTCCTGCGTCGGTTCCAAGGGAGTAACGGTGACCCGATGCAACTGGACATTATCCAAATAGTACATGGGCATCAGGTAGTTGTTGGTGAACTGCAACAGGGCCTGGTCCGACAGGTTGCTCTGGAAATAGATCTCCAGATCGCGGCGCTCCGTGGAGAACGGGATGTCCCGCTGGATGATGGTGTTCGGGCCGGTCAATTGGGTCACTCCTTTCACAGCGGCTTGAAGAATCCCATGGTTCGGTGCCACAATGGAGAACCGCATGCGGTACCATTGCCCGTTCTGGATCTGGAACTGGTCGGGGTTGCGCAGGTTGTACTCATAGTACACCGAGTTGTTGGGTATGTAGGCCCTTAGCGCACCATTGTCCAAGTGCGTGTTAACCCAGGTGGCCGTTGCATTGTTGGGCCAGCCCGCCCAGCCGGTCACGTTGGTATTGAAGGTACCATTGATGATGAGGTTGCCCGACAGTTCGGAAGCCGTGGCCATGGCGCTCTGGCGCAACGGGCTGCGCGTTGAACCCACGTCCTTGCCGGTGACCGACTGCCAACGTTCGAGCGTGTGGTACTCCCAGAATCCGGCGAACGTGTTGAAGCGAAGGATGCTCAGCTCATTGTAAGGGTTGAAGTACCGGTTGTTCGTGAAAGTGCCATAGTCCACCCAGTTGTTCCCATATACGTGCAGTTGCTTCATGCACAGCTGGTCCTTCGTGAGGCAGTACATCACATTCCCGGAATAGATGGTATTGAAGGCAGGCACATGGAAAGGTGCCGTGGCCCCGGGCGTGTTATAGTTCGAGAAATCCGAGATGGACAACTGCACGCCGTTGTTGTACAGCACATTGTCCTTTACCTGGTTACCGGTGCTCACCATGGTGTGGTCAACATGGATGCCACTGCTCTTGCAGTTGGCCACCGTGTTCTGTTCCACCAGCGTGTTCTTGATGCTGATATTGCCGAAGTAGATGCCGTGGCTGATGGGGAAGAAGCTCGTGTGCTCAGGCGCCACGCTCTCGTACTCACCGATCATGTCCAATACGATGTTCTTTCGCATCACCATGCCATCGGTATTATCAATGGCGATGCCTCCTCCGTCGTTCAGGATCTGTAATCCGTAACGAACCACGTTCCCCTCGACCAGCGCATTGGCAGCCAAGGCCATGGCGATGTAACCCACATGCTCCACCCGGTTATCGCGTATCACCATACCGGTGCCGTTGGTGCGCAGGGCGAAGTAGCCCCAGTTGTTCTCTCCGAGACCGGGATGAAGGGCAATGTCCGTAAGCACGTTGTTATTGAACTGCGAGTTGTTGTCCAACAAGTACACGGCCGTATGGAAGGTGCGAGCGATGGTGTTGTGGTGGATATTCTGATCGGACCCTGTGCTGTAGATCGCCCGCTGGGTATCAGTGATGGTGCAGTTCATCACTTCCACATTGAAGGTGCCTGACATGCGGATGGATGCATCGGTCTGGTGCTTGAAGGCCAGATCCGTGACCAGCACATTGTTGCGCTGCCAGCCGAAATAGATGCCGAAATCGGTAACGGCCGCTTCTACCAATTGCGTGTTCGGATTGGCATTAGCGGGGCACCAGAAATACAGGAAGCCCGAAGAAGGCTCGTAGTACCACTCACCCGCCGCATCCAACAAGGCCAGTTTATTACGGAGGAAATACCCCCATTGCTGGCTGCCCAGGTTGTTGCCAGTGGCCGTATGCGTGAGCACCCCTGCGTTGAATGCGGTCACATAGGCCGTGTCGTAGCTCCAGTTGGTGGTGCGGATCACCGCTGTGGCACCCACCCAGTAGCCGGAGGCTTGGTTCAATGTGGCATCCGTGGTGGAGGTACTGTTGGCCACATCGGTGCGCAGCCAGCCCGTATTGGGGAAACGGGCCTGTGTCTGCAACTGGGTGTTGAAATAGACCTGCGCAACCTTCTGCCCGACCTGTGCCCGCCAGATGTTGCCGCTGTACTGCACCCAATTGGCTACCGCCACGCTGCCGCTGATCACAGGTGCCGCACCGGTACCATAAGCTCCATAAACGATACGAGAGGCCGTGGTCCCGTTGTCATTCACATTGAGACGGCCACGGTAGGTGCCGCCACGCTGGAACAGTACCTGATCACCAGCATTGATACTGGCACCAAGCGTGTTCACCCGTGCGATGGTCTTCCAAGGAGTGGATTGTGATGTACCATTGTTCGTGTCACTGCCCGAAGGTGATACGTAATAAACCACCGCATGGCCCAATGCGGGCATCAGTAGGAACAGGGCGGACAGGATACGTTGGCTCAGGCTCATGGTCCGGAAGGGATCTTTTCGGCGGCGTGAAGATGGCACCGAAGTCCCTGTGTGAACGGACATTACGTGCACAGGTATTCAACATTTCGACCAGCAGGGACCATTGCCCGATGGATCACATTCGGGGCGGACCGATCACCTTCCCGCAGGGTTCAAAATACACGAGCGGACCGTCGAATGATCGTTGAAAACCACGGACGTTCAAGCCGATATCAATACAATGCAGGCACTCGTTAGCCGATGCGCTGGAAATGAACGGTCCTGTTATATTTGCCGCCCCGCCGACCGTGGCGGACACCTCTTGGAGAGGTGGGTGAGTGGCTTAAACCAGCAGTTTGCTAAACTGCCGTACTGGGTCAACCGGTACCGGGGGTTCGAATCCCCCCCTCTCCGC
>CAZQFG010000101.1:0-9894 GCA_964592515.1 uncultured Chryseobacterium sp.
GTTGTACACCATGGCGATCTCGACGGGGATACCCTGCTTCTCCCCCTCCATGTAGATCACGTCCTCCATGATGGGCACGCGGGTGCCATCGAGGTACTTCACGAACTCCACCAAGCCCTTTTCACTGTAAAAGGTCTCCGAGACGAAGCTGCCGTCCTCGTTGGTGTGGCGCTCATCGGTCAGCGTCAGCTTGATACCCTTGTTCAGGTAGGCCAGTTCACGTAAGCGGGTGGCCAGGGTGTCGAAGTTGTATTCACTCGCCTGGAAAATGGTCAGGTCGGGCTGGAAGGTGACGATGGTGCCACGATAATCGGTGGTCCCTACCTCCTTCACGGGATACTTGGGCTTACCCTCGCTGTATTCCTGCTGGTATTTCTTGCCACCGCGATGCACCTCGGCCAGCAGCATGATGCTGAGCGCGTTCACGCAGCTAACACCCACACCGTGCAGACCGCCGGACACCTTGTAGCTGTCCTTGTCGAACTTACCGCCGGCATGCAGAACGGTCATCACCACCTCCAGGGCGCTTTTTCCCTCCTTGGCATGCATGTCCACGGGAATGCCCCGGCCGTTGTCCTTCACCCGGATCCCGTTGGTGGGCGTAATGCTCACTTCCACCGTATCGCAGTGGCCGGCCAGTGCTTCGTCGATGGAGTTGTCCACCACTTCATACACCAGGTGGTGCAGGCCTTTTACGCCCACATCGCCGATGTACATGGCCGGGCGCTTCCGCACCGCCTCAAGGCCTTCCAATACTTGGATACTGTCGGCCGAATAGCTCGATGCCGCTTTCTTCTGCTCGCTCATTTCCACTGCTGTCTCAGACATGGTTCAGGTCGGTTCGCCCTCCCGTTCCGAAAGGGCTTGCGAAGATACCCGATCCACCCCGGTCCACAGGGTCTTTTTCCCAACAATGACGCGGGTTGTGTTGATAATTAACACGCCTTGTGAAGGGTCGCGTCAACACCCACAACGAAGACCTGATCGATAACCTCTTCCGACCTAACCCAACCCGCTGATAAACAAGCGGTTCAGAAGGCGTAGGTAGCCCCGCCCATCAGCAGCGAACGCTGCACCGGGTGCTTGTACCACCGCTCGTACTTGCTCGCGCTCAGGTTGCTGATGTCCACGAACAGACTGAGGCGCTTGTTGTAGCGGTACTCAATGCCCAGGTAAAGGTCCAGGAAGCCGTCCAGGTCCACCTGCTGGCTGAGTTCCACCGGTCCCGAGCTTTCCATTGGACCACCTACCCGGTAGGCCGGGCGTTTGCCCAGGAACTGGGCCTCGGCCTTCAGGATCAGCTTGCTGCGCATATCGTATCTCGCCATGAACGAAAGCGCATAGGGCGGCAGGTTCCAGGCCTCTTGCTGCACCTTGGTCTGGTAGGTGAACACATCCAAGCGGGCGCTCAGCGATAATTGTTCGCTTTTGCGGTAGTTCAGTTCGCCGCTGAGGTCCAGCACGTCCACCTGGTCGTATACCACGTCCATGCGGTCGCCGAAGGGCTTATTGGGTACGCTCACGTACAGCGGCATATCCTCGGTGCGGCGCTTGCTCACACGCACATCGAAGCCCAGGTCGCTGCTGAAGCTCCCGCGCAGACCGGCGTAGGCATCGTAGAGCTTGCTGGAATTTTGCAGACTGGGCGCACCGGTCAGCCATGGGTTCTCACGCGTGAGGCTGCGGAAACTGTTCCGTTGGCGCTCGCCCTCCAGACCCACATAAGGCACCAGGATGTTGTCGAACAGGCTGTAGTGCGCGTACACCTTGGGGAAGAAGTGGAAGGTGGTCTCGCCCTGAGAATCGATGTACAGACCGGCGCCAACGCGGACCATGTACGGGGCTTTTCCTGTGCTGACCATCGGCGTAAGACCGATCAGCGTTCCGTTCTGCCTGAACTCACCCAGCACATCGCCCAGATCGCCCAGGTAGGCGTTGTTGTCGATCAGCAGTGTACCGCTGTAGGTCTCGCTGCCTTCGGTCTTGCCCACGGTGGCGTTCACGCGCATATTGGTCTCGCGGCTCTTGCTGAGGTTGCTGTAGGAGTGCACCTCCAGGGCCACATCGTGCGCGATCTTGGAACTATCGGTATACAGGCTGCGCAGGCGTCCGGCGAACCCGAGGTCGTTGTAGATCTGCTTGCGGTAGTCCTCCGGTGCATCATTGGCATTGAGCGCATCCTCAATGCTGTCGTTGCTGGCATAGCCGTAGTAATTGATCCGGCGACGGTCGTAGATGAACCTGCCTGAAGCCTCGTGGTCGGGCAGGAAGTGCTTGTAGAATGCGTCCACGTTGTTGTACCCGTAGTCGCTGGGCCCCACATCGTCCAATCCACCGTTGCTGCTGAAGTGCTTCACATGCAGGCCGAACCCGTTCTTGCGCGAGCGGGTCTGATCGTAATAGAGTTCGCCGAGCGGGGTGGTGTACAGGCCGAAGCCTGCCTTCACATAGCCCTTGTACAAGCGCGATTGCGGCGACATCACGCTCAGCTTGGCGGCCGCAATGCTGTCCACCTTAGCGGGTATGTCCGCTTTGGCCGGCAGGAGCTCGTATCGGACGGGCAACTCGGGCAGAATGGTATCGATGGGCTCTGGACGCAGATCGATCTTGGTCGCGTCCTTCAAGGTGGGGCTGTAGATGCCCTGCACCACGTACTCGTTACCGGGGGTGGTCACCTGGGCGCTGCCGATCGCCGGGATCAGGCCAGCGACCAGGACGAGGAGGTTCTTCTTCATGGTGTTCACTGGCCGTTGGTGTTATCCGGAACAGGCACCACCAGTTCCTCCTGGGGCGCTGGGGTGATCTGCTGCACTTCGCTCGCGTTGATGGCGTCCAATCGTTGGCGTGCCTGTGCCACCAGGTCGGGTTCCTGGCAGTGGTCGATCACGCTCTGCAAAGTGGCCTTGGCCTGGAAACGGTCGTTCAACTGCACGTAGACGTCGCCGAGCAGGATGAAGGAACGGGCCTTCCAATGGTCGTAGCTGGGATAGCGTTTGACCAGATCGAAGACCTCCGTCTCGGCCTTGCGGAACTGGCCCTGCAAGTGGCGCACGTAGGCCATGTAATACTTGGCCTCGGCACCATAAGCGTTGGTACTTCCACTGCTGATGGCCTTGAACTTGGTATAGGCCCCTTCGGTATCGTTGCGTGCCAGCAGACCGTTGGCCACCAGCAGGCCAGCCTCTGCCCGCATATCGGCCGTGGCACTGCCGTTAGCGGCCACTTTCTCGGCAGCTGCCGCGGCTTCTTCAGCACGGCCCAGTTCCTTCAGGCAGCGCATGATGCCCACCTGGGCCTTCAGCGTGTTCTGCGGCGTGCTGGCATAGGTCTCCAACTTGCGGAAGTGGTCCAGGGCACCCTCCCAACGCTTATCGCGGAACAGGATATCGCTGGCACCGAACAAGGCGTTCTCCATGAAGTCGAGCCCGTTGCGTTTTACTACGGCCTCCAGGTCGGGTAGCGCTTGATCGTATTGCCCGGCGCGGTAGTGGCAGTCGCCGCGATAGAACAAGGCGTTCAGCGCATAGGCCCCGTTGGGATACTTGTTCAGGTAATCGCCGAACGCCCCGATGGCCTGCGGGCACTTCTCGTCGAAGTAGAGCTTCTCCGCACTGCGGTAGTACTTCTCGTCCAGGTCCAACGTGGAGGGGTCCACGAACTGCAGGCCCCTCACGTAGGCCTCGTACTCGCTGACGCGGCCTTGTTCCACATAAATGCTCTCCAGGCCCGCCAACGCATCACGCGAGCCGTCCATCGTCGGATACTCAGCAACAATGGCCTTGAAGCCCGCAATGGCCTGGTCCACCCGGCCCTGGCGCTTGTGGATGAGCGCCATTTGCAGCATGGCTTGGCGTACATGTGGGCTTTTCGAGTGCTGGGTGGTCACCTGTTCGTAGTAGCGCATGGCCTCGGCATCGTTCTCCATGTTGATGTAGGTCTCACCCAGTTGGAACTTGGCATCGGCAGCGTAACGCGAATCGGGCTTCTCGGTGAGCAGTGCCTTCAGTGTGGCGATCTTCTCATTGAACTGGCGCTGCAGGCCCTGGCAAACGCCTTTCTGGTACATGGCGTAATCGCGATCGGGCGATCCGGTGCGCATGGCATCATCGTACCACTTCACGGCCTGCGCATTGTCCTTCATCACGAAGTAGCAATCGCCCACACGCAGCATGGCATCGGCGCGTTGGCGCGATTCGCCCTGCTTGGCCCCCACATACCTGCGGAACGCGATGGCGGCCTCATCGTACTGCTTCAGCTTGAAGAAGGTGTAACCCATGCCATAGCCGGCCTGCTCGTACAGTTCCGTGCTGTAGGCCCCCGGCGAGTTGCGGAGGTCGTCGTACTTGCGCAGTGCTGCGGGCAGGTCGTTCTGGCCGTAGTAGCTCTCGGCCATCCAGAAGTGGGCGCGGGCGTTCACCTGCTGGTTCACGGGGTATTTCAGCGCTCGCTCGAAGAACAGGGCGGCATCGGCGTACTTGCGCCCTTCATACAGTTCCACGCCGCGGTCGTAGGCCAACTTCTGGTAAGCCTCGCGCAGGCGCAGGTCCTTGTTCTGGATCTCATCCAGCGCGGCCAAAGCGTCCTCGTAATTCTTGGTGCGCAGGTACACGTTCAGCAGGAACTCGTAGGCCTCGTCCTTGCGCGGCGTATCGGGGTAGGTACGCAGGTAGTTGCGCAGTGCGTTGATGGCTTCGTGGTAGGGGTCGAAGCTCAGTTCGTAGCTCAGCTTGGCGTAGTTGAAGAGCGCGTCCTCCTTCACCTTCGGGTCCTTGCCGATGTCGAAGGCCCGCTTAAAGGCGTTGCGGGCGTAGTTCTTCTCGTTCAGCTTCAGGTAGCAGTCGGCCATGTGGTAGGTGGCCAGTTGGGCAATGCTGTCCTCGCCAGTGGCCACCAGGTTGAACTCGGCCAGGGCCTTGGTGCAATCGCCGGTGCGGTAGTAGGTGTAGCCCAGTATGTAGCGGTCGCCGCGCTCCACGCCCACACGCTGTGCGCTCTTTTGCAGGTAGGGCAGTGCTTCGGCGTAGTTGCCGCGCCGGTAGTTGGCCTCGCCCGCCAGACGGTTTATCTCGTTGATTCGCTTGGCCCCTTCAGGGTTCTCCAGCAAGGGCTTCACGTAGTCATTCAGTTCATCGTACTTGCCTTGCAGGAAGAGGATCTCGGCGATGTAGATGGGCACCACCTTCCCGAAGTTCTCGTCCGTCTCCAGTGCGCGGAAGCCAGTGAGCGCCGTTTCGTAGTGTCCACGCTCGTAGTGGATGTGCGACGCGTAGTACTTGGAGGGCACGGCGTAGGGCCCGGTGCCGTTCTGCACCTCGGCGAATTCGCCCAAGGCACGGTCGGGGTCCTGCTCCTGGAAATAGGCATAGCCGCGCTTGAAGCGGTACTCCTCCAGGTCAGAGGGCGAAAGGCTGAAGCGGTCCACCTGATCGCTCCAGGCCAGCGCATCCTTCCATTTCTTCTGCGAGAAGGTGTGCTTGAACAGCTCGAACCGCACGGCGCCTACGTGCAGGTCCTCGGGGTGTTCGGCCATGAAGGTGAGCAGGCGGTAACCGGCGTCGTCGTTGAACAAGCGCACGGCGCAGAGGGCGCTGTAGAACTCGGCCTCCACTCGGGTGGGGTCGTTGCGGTCGCTGATGCGCGCCACCACTTGCGTCAGCTCGTACTGTGCGGCGCCGTACTTGGCCTTGCTGAACAGGTCCATGGCATTGGCCATGTCCGCGTTGCGGTGCTCGTAGTGGGCGGGGCGCTGGGCCAGCACACCCGTGAAGAGCAGCAGGGCCATGGGCAGGGCCAGCAGCACGCGTTGGTGCATCATTGGAAAAGGGGTCTTCATCAAGTGGTCAAAGTTCTTGGGGGCCATGGCCGGGGGCCGCTGGCAGGTGGTCTACTTATCCACGCGCGCGTGTTCACCTGGCACAGGGCGGGCAGTGGCACACCAGCACCGTGCCGAAGTCGATAACGCGGACCATACTTCGGGAATTATGACCTTTGGACCGAGGCGCTCCGGAAGCGCGTTGTAACGGAACCATGACCGACTCCCCCATCATCCTCCTGAACGGTGTGCGCATTTTCCAGCGTGAGAACCTGGTGCTCAACAACGTGGACTTCACGGTGTACAAGGGGGAGTTCCTCTACCTCATCGGCCGAACGGGCAGTGGAAAAAGTTCGTTGATGCGAACCCTCTACGGCGACCTGCTGCTCAAGGAGGGCGAAGGCCACGTTTGCGGCTTCGATCTTTCCAAGTTGAAGCGTTCGCAGGTCCCCTTCCTGCGCCGGAAGATCGGCATCGTGTTCCAGGACTTCCAGTTGCTCACCGACCGCACCGTGAACGACAACCTGCTCTTTGTGCTGAAGGCCACCGGCTGGGTGGACCGCAAGCGCATGGACGAGCGGGTGCAGCAGGTACTGGAGAAAGTGGGCCTGGCCAACAAGGGCTACAAGATGCCGCACGAGCTGAGCGGTGGCGAGCAGCAACGCGTCAGCATCGCCCGTGCCTTGCTCAACGATCCCGAGCTGATCCTGGCCGACGAACCCACCGGCAACCTGGATCCCGAGACCACCGGCGAGATCCTGGACCTGCTCTTCGCCATCAGCCAAACGGGCCGCAGCGTGATCATGGCCACGCACGACTACACCCACATGAAGAAGTTCAACACCCGGGTGGTAAAGTGCGAGGAAGGCAAGCTGTTGGAGCTGAGCGCGGCGGGTACGGTGTGAATCGAGAAGCGAATGACGAGTTGTGAATGGCGAGTACCCCGGAAGTAGCACTCGCCACTCACAACTCGCTACTCGCAACTTCTTACCCCAGCAACTCCAGGATCCGCTCCGCGTTCCGCTTGTTGCTGAAGCGCTGCTCCAACACTTCAGCGCGGCGCTCCAAGGCCTGGCCGTTGGCGGGCTTGCCCATGCAGGCCACTATGCTCGTACGCATGCCCTCGGGATCGTCGTGCACGTGGCACAGCTCGGCCAGTCCGGTGCCTTCCACCATGGGCGTGTTGCACACCACGTGGCGGCCTGCGAACAGGCAGAGCAGCAACTTCAACTTGATGCCCGTGGCCTGGAAGGTGGGCAGTACGTTCACCTGTGCATCGCGCACCAGGCGATGGATCTCTTCCGTACCGATGTTCTCGCGCAGCTGCACATTGGCGTTGCGGGCCACCTCTCGGCGCAGTTCGGAACTGGCATCGCTACCGGCGATCACCAACTTCACCGGCAGCCCCTTGAAGACCTTGCGGACCAGGAAGAGCGCTGCCTGGTCGTTCTCCGGCACGCCGAGCGCACCGTGATAGAACGCGAAGTCGCCCAAGCCGCTGGGCACGGTCACCTGGTCCATGGCGTGGAAGGCCGGGATATGCACGACATGGCGGAAGTGCGACCCGAAGTAGGCCTCGTCCTTGGGTGAAATGGCCAGCACATGATCCGCCTCGGCCAGTACCGGCTCGAAGCGCTGCAGCTTGTGCGCCTCGTTGATGAAGTAGGTGCGCCGGAAGGTGCTGGTGGCCGCCTTGGCCAACGCCCCATAATAGTCGTGCTCCACATTGTGGGCGCGCACCAACCGCGTGCGGCCGTGCAACTGCGGATCGCTCAGCGCATGGCAACAGTGCAGGCCCTCGAACAGGATCGGGTGGTCGTCCTTCAGCAGCCGGTCCATCATCTGCTCGCTGCGGCGGCTCACCACCACATAGGGCAGACTGTTCAGCAACTGCAATTTGCCCGTGCGGCGCGGGTAGTAGTGAACGCTGGCGCACATGGCCTCCAGGTCCTTGGCCTTGGGGCGACCGTACTGGAAACAGTGCAGGTGCACCTTCACGCCCAGGTCGGCCAGGGCCTTCACTTTGTAATACACATCGATCACCCCGCCATAGCTGGGCGGCGAAGGGACGTCGAAGCTGACGATATGCAGGTGGCGCTCAACCAATGCTCTTGAACAGGGCCGAAAGCACGGCCTTTTCGCGCTCGCCATCCAGCGAAGCGGCCGCGAAAATAGCGTTTTGGCGAAGGGCCTTCCGCCGCTCCGGATCGACCTGCAGGGCCCTTACCTCGGCGGCAATGCGGGCGGGATCGGGCACAGGCACCACCACACCGGCATCGAAGCGGCGGACGATCCCCGCCACTTCGGGCAGATCGGTGACCAGCGCGGGGATGTGCGCCCGGAAATAATCGAACAGCTTGTTGGGCAAGCTGTAACGGTAGTTCAGGTTGGTATCCTTGTCCAGCGAAAGGCCCAGGTCGGCGTTGCGCGTGTACTGCATCATGCGCTCATACGGCATGCGGGGCAACAGGCGCACGCGGTCCTGCAGGCCGTGCTCGTTCACCATGCGCTCCAGCACAGGCCAGGCATCGCCACCGCCCACAAGCAAGAGCAGGCAGTCGGGCAGCTCGCGCATGGCCAGCACGGCTTCCTCGGCCCCGCGCTGCACGTTGATACCGCTGCCCTGCAGGATCAGCAGGAAACGGTCGTCCTGTAGGCCAAGCTCCGCTCGGGACGGCAAGGGACCAAGCTCACGGTGCATGGGGATGTTGCGCACCACGGTGATGGCGTTACCATAGCGTTGCCGGTACTCCCGCGCAATGCTGTCGTTCACGGTGATCACGTGCCGCAGCTTCGGGAAGATCCACCGCTCGATGGCCAGCCAGACGCGGCGAACGGCACGCCCCTGCAGCTCGGGTACTTCCGTAAAGAACTCGTGGCTGTCGTAAACCAGTTCGGCCTTGGTCCTGCGCGTGGCCAGGTGGGCCGCGAGCAGGGTGTCCAGGTCATTGGCCACCACCAGATCGGTGCGCTGTCTCAGCAGCAGGAAGAACAAGCGCAGGTTGTATTCCGCATAGAACAACGCCCCTTTGCGGAACCACAACTTCATGCGGAGCGTGCCATAGGGCCGTTGCAGCGGCAGGCTTCCCGGCAGTTCCCGCCCCACCAGGAGCACCTCCCACCCCAGCTCGCGCAACACCACGCAGGTGCGGTGTACCCGGTTGTCGGTGCTCAGGTCGTTGGTAACGCAGACAATGGCGCGGCGCATGGACTTTCCCCCCTATACTGTGCACAACACCCGGGGCGGGCGGTGAAAGTACAGGACGGCTGCCGGTAAACTTGCCCCGCACGATCATGGCCATGCACATCATTCGCAACGCCGACCTCCGTCCCTACAACACCTTTGGTGTGCCCGCCCAGGCCGATGCGCTGGCGCGTTTCAGCGACGTGGACCAATTGCGCATACTGTTGGCCGCGCCTGAACTGGCGGGCTTGCCGCGTTTGTTCCTTGGTGGTGGCAGCAACGTGCTGTTCACCCGCGACTGGCCGGGCGTGGTGCTGCTGAACGAGATCCCCGGCATCGCGGTGGTCACGGAGGATGCGCACCATGTGCTGGTGAAGGCCGGCGCGGGCGTACCATGGCACCAGTTCGTGCTGTATAGTGTGGACCATGGCTGGGGCGGCGTGGAGAACCTGAGCCTGATCCCTGGCAAGGTGGGCGCCGCGCCCATGCAGAACATTGGCGCCTATGGCGTGGAGATCAAGGACACCTTCCAATCCTTGGAGGCCTTGCGCATCAGCGATGGCACCGTGGTCACCTTCGATCGCGAAGCCTGCCACTTCGGGTACCGTGAGAGCTTCTTCAAGCGGGAAGGGCGCGATCGGTTCGTGATCCTTTCGGTCACCTTCAAGCTGAACAAGGCGCCGCACGTGCTGAACACGAGCTACGGCAACATCCAGCAGGAACTTGACCGGCAGGGCATTTCCACGCCCACCATCAAGGACGTGAGCAATGCCGTGATCGCCATTCGCCGCAGCAAACTGCCCGACCCGGCCGTGCTGGGCAATGCGGGCAGCTTCTTCAAGAACCCGGTGGTGCCCTCGGCGCTGGCCGGTCGCATCAAGCAGGACCACCCCGAAAT
>CAZQFG010000102.1:0-9827 GCA_964592515.1 uncultured Chryseobacterium sp.
GTGCCCGCGCTGGCAAAGGCGAAAGAGATCAGCCGCAGCGTGATCGTGGAGCGCTACATCACGGGCCTCGACCACCGGTTGCTGGTTATCAACCATCAGTTCGTCGCGGCCGCCAAGCGCACACCCGCTTGTGTGATCGGCGATGGCGTGCACACCATCCGCCAATTGGCCGATGAAGTGAACAAGGATCCGCGCCGCGGCTATGGCCACGAGAAGGTGCTCACGCGCATCGACATCGACGACCATACGGAGAAGCTGCTTTCCCGCCGCGGGTTGACTGCTGACAGCGTGCCCCCAAAGGATGAGGTGGTGTACCTGAAGGCCACTGCGAACCTCAGCACCGGTGGAACCGCCACGGATGTTACGGAGGTGGTGCACCCCTACAACGTCTTCATGGCCGAGCGCATCTCGCGCATCATCGACCTCGACATCTGCGGGATCGACATCATGACCGACGACATCACGCAGCCCCTCACCGAGACCGGCGGCGCGGTATTGGAGGTGAACGCAGCACCCGGTTTCCGCATGCACCTGGAGCCCACCGAAGGCATCGGTCGCAACGTGGCCGAACCCGTGGTGGACATGCTCTTCCCGCCCGGCACGCCCAGCCGGATCCCCATTATTGCCATCACCGGCACCAACGGGAAAACCACCACCACGCGCCTCACCGCACACATCATGCGCAGCGTGAACTATAAGGTGGGCATGACCTGCAGCGATGGCGTGTACATCATGAACCGCATGCTGCAGAAGGGCGATTGCACCGGCCCGGCCAGCGCGCAGTTCGTGCTGAAGGACCCGCTGGTGGATATGGCCGTGCTGGAGACCGCTCGTGGCGGCATGCTGCGCAGTGGCCTTGGTTTCGAGCATTGCGACGTGGGCATCTGCACCAACGTGGCCGCCGATCACCTCGGCCTCAAGGACATCAACACCCTGGAGGAACTGGCCCACGTGAAGAGCACGGTACCACGCAGCGTGCGCAAGGACGGTTATGCCATCCTGAACGCCGATGACGAACTGGTAATGGCCATGCGCAAGCAGTGTGATTGCAAGATCGCGCTCTTCAGCCTGGACGAGAACAACCGCCTCATTCGCCAGCACTGCAAGCTCGGTGGTCTCGCCGCCATCTACGAGAACGGATTCATCACCATCAGCAAAGGCGAGTGGAAGCTGCGCATCGAGAAGGCCGTGAACGTGCCGCTCACATACGGCGGCAAGGCCGTGTTCAACATCCAGAACGTGCTGCCCGCTGTGCTGGCCGCCTATACGCAGGGTGTGAAGATCGAGGAGCTGCGCCAGGCGCTGATGACCTTCGTGCCCTCACCGGCGCAGACGCCCGGCCGCCTCAACCTGTTCCAGTTCAAGCATTTCCAGGTGGTGGTGGACTATGCCCACAACCCGCACGGCTTCGAGGCCTTGGGCCGTTTCCTCAGCAAGGTTCCCGATTCACCCAAGATCGGCGTCATTGCAGGCGTGGGCGATCGCCGCGACGAGGACACCGTGAACCTCGGCAGGCTCAGTGCCCGCATGTTCGATGAGATCATCATCCGACAGGACCGCAACCTGCGCGGAAAAACGGACGATGAGATCATTGCACTGCTGGTGAAGGGCATTCAGGAAGTGGACCCCAAGAAGCCCTACAAGATCATGAAGAAGGAGGACGAGGCCATCCGCCACGCCATCGGTACTGCTCCGAAAGGCGCTTTTGTTGTGCTCTGTAGCGATGTGGTGCCCGACGCGCTGGCCTTGGTGCTGAAGTTGAAGGAAGAGGATGAGCAGGTGCCCTTCAGCAAGGAGGATATCCCGAACCGGAATAAGGAGTTGGTGGGGTGAGCGATTGGTTGGTTCTACCTCCACTTTGCTCGTTCAACCTCCATTCACATCAACGTCCGCTTGAGAACTGTCCAGTCAATGGGAAGCACCTCACTTAGCTTTTTCTACAAGGCGGCTATCATAAGGGCACCTGCGGACCAGTAGCCATTCTACCCTCAGAACCCTCCTCAATTGACAATTGCAATGATCACTTGAATGAGAGCCACGATCACTTCTGTACTACTGCTGAGCCCGTGTTTCACATTCTCAGCAACGCTTAGTTGGGATCTGAACTCCATGTACGGAGTGACACAAAGTGGATTCAGTTCGATCATCTTGGATGCAAAGAATCATTTGATAAGCAATCCCAACGATACCGTTATCATCAACATTGATGCAGGAACCTATGACATTGGTGGAAATGGAAGCAATGGCATCTTCATCAATTCAGTAGTACCAGGGGTCAATGGAAGGTTGATCATCAAGGGAGCGGGTATGGATAGTACTACGCTGGTCTTTACCGAGGTCGATCAAGACATGATCCGCATTTCAGATTCGGAGAACATTGTTCTCTCAGATATGCACATGACACGGGAAGAGTATACCGTAACACAGGGTTTTGTTCAGAGTGTTGGAACGGGATACATCGACCTGGAACTGCAAAGTGGGTTTCCTGACCCATTGGCACTCTACAATAGTGCATCTGATCAAGGCAGGTATCTGAGGAGATACACCAACAGCCAAACTGACCCACAAGTGATCCAGACCAACAACGGTCAGATACCTTGGGGCTATGTGAACTCAGTCTTTACGTATCCAGTGCTTGTAAGCGGAAATACCTGGAGGTTCTTCCTGAACGATCCGAATTTGCTGGCTTCCAATTATAGCATCGGAGATCTGGTGGGCGTGAAATCAAAACATGAAGGCGAAACCTATTTCATTGTCGGGGGAAGCGATATCCTTATCGAGAACATCAAATGGACACATAGCACAAGGGGGGTCGCAAGATTCGGCACCAACAACCTGACCATAAGGAAGTGCAGAATAGAAAGGGGAGATCCCATAAATGGTCAAACACCCTGTATGGCATCTCCTTCCGGAGGACCTCAAATGAACCAACCGAATGATGCCCCTTCGATGAATATGATCGTGGACAGTTGTTTCATAGACTCTCCGGGCGATGATTGTGTTGCTTTCTTCAATGTGGATGGAGGAAGGGTCACGAATTCCGTACTGAAGAATTCCTTTAGTTCAAGAGGCATATACATAATCCCGACTGCTCAGAATATTTGTGTTGCCAACGATAGCCTGATCAACAATGCCATAGTCGGTCCGTACAGTATCTGTGAGGATCCAAGTCTGGGTCTGCAAGAGATCGAGAAGAACAAATTCTTGGTTTACCCAAATCCGAACAAGGGCAGAATATCAATACGGTCCGACAGTAACTGTTCTACGATCCGCTTTTCCGTTTTCAATGCACTAGGAGTACTTCTATCATCAGGAACGAAATACAGCACATCCGTGGTCGGGATCGATCTGGATGGAGAGAGTGGATGCTATATCCTGGAGATCAGGTCCGATGATGGCGGTTTGGAGTATCACAAGATCCTAAGGGAATAGGGAACCACGCTCGCCCGCGTTTGCAACGCGAGCGATGATCACATCGCGCTTGTAGCGCGTGTGCCAACAATGACGAATGGCGTACTCTTGATCAATGCCGCTTTCCATGAAACACCTGCTCCACACCTTCATCCTTGCCCTGATGTCCACCGCCGCCACCTCCCAAGACCTTAAGCCCGTGGCCTACACCGATGGCCCGCAGATGTTGAATGGTTTGGTCACGGACAATGCTGGCACGATGCGCCCCGGTGTGCTCATACTGCCTGCTTGGTTGGGCATCGATGACGAGGCACGCACGGCGGCGAAGGAGCTGGCGGGGCTGGGCTATATCGCCTTCATCGCCGACATCTACGGCGAGGGCAATGTGCCCACCGATTTCAACAGCGCCCGGCAGGCGGCCACGCATTACAAGACCGACTTCGCCGCCTACCAGCACCGCATTGCCCTGGCCTTGGAACAATTGAAAAAGGCGGGCGCAGACCCGGACCGCATCGCCGTGATCGGCTATTGCTTCGGAGGCACCGGTGCGCTGGAGGCCGCGCGGGCCCAGCTACCGGTGAAGGGTGTGGTGAGCATACATGGTGGCCTGGGCAAGGGCGACCGTCCCAACGGGCCCATCAGCACCAGCGTGCTCATCCAGCATCCCGAGGCCGATGCCTCGGTGAGCACGGCCGACCTGGCCAGCATCGCCGCCGAGCTGAACGCCGCGAAGGCCGATTGGCAGATGATCACTTACGCGCATTGTGGCCACACCTTCACCAATCCGGCCGGCAAGGACTTCAACAAGCGCATGGCCGAGCGTGCCTGGCAGCACCTGCTGGTGTTCCTGAAAGAAACGTTGGCGTAGGCGGACCGAGCAGGGGGCAAGGGACAGGGACGAAGGGATCTGCTCCGAACATGCTTGGCCAATTGCTCTTGCCGTTCGTCTTGTAGGGGGGGCCTCCCATGGACCCCGTTGAGGCTCCCCATGCGATGCTGCAACTCCTCCTGCGCTCACAACGGCGCCGTGATCATTGTCGCCAGCTCCTGCGGTCGGCTTTTGTAGGCCTCGATCTTGCCGGTGTTCTCCACCACAAAGGCCACCAAGGGTTCACTGGGTGCGCTGGAACGTAGTGCGCTCTTCTGGCCGTGGTTCTGCACCATGGCTTGTATGGTGCGAATGGGTCCCCACGGAAAGCCCCACCAGCCGGCCAGGGCCGAGGTCCAGGTGGCTTTGGCGCAGCGCCGTTCAAGGCATGGAATGCAACCGATATATGGCGTACGGTCGTAACTGGTCATAACCAGAAAGCTGATGGCGCGGCTGGCGAGCACGGCATTCAGTGGGGTGGAGCGGTTGCCACACTCGGGGCAGGGCAGTGAACGGATCAAGGCCAGCTGTTCCTGTACACGGGCCTCGTCCACGGGCTGTATGGCCGCATCGATGCCTTGGAATACGGCCTCGTCCACATTGCGGGCACGCAGCATGGCGCGGATCACGGCCAATGCTTCGGGGCGCAGGTGGTGCGCCGATCGCGTGGCGATATGCACCAGTTCCTGGTCGGTGTACTGCGCATAGATCTTCTCGAGTTCGGCAGGGCTCGGTTCCATTTAACCAATGTAATTGTCGCGCGCTATTTGGTGACGAGCCATCAGGAACGCTATCGATCCAAGGCAGCTTACAGGGATCGGTATTCGCTGAAGCCTTGCCCCGGAATAACCACCTCAACTGGGTATTGATGCCCCCCTGTTCATAGCGTCACCTTCGGGCCGTAATTCACACCATATACCAATGACCATGAAGAACAGGAAACATACGGTGGCCGCCCTGATGGGTGGTCTGGTGTGCCTCCTTCTGGTGTCATGCCGGAAGGAAGAGATGGTCGCTCCAGTTGGAGCACCTACAGCCGAGGTAACGGAGAAGACACTTGCCTCCGATGCGTTCGTTCCCGTGGACGACGTAGATCTCATTCCCACGCCAGCAGCCTTGGTCGGAAGGTGGGAGTTGAAGAGCCTGCATGGGCGTTATTTCCGGGTGACCGATGCGGAGCAGCCATGGATCTCCATTCGCAGTGCCGAACAGGAAGGTTCGGACGTTGGCCGCCTGTCCGGTTCCGGAGGCTGCAATCGGATCACTGGGTCAGTGTTCCAGGACAATACGCGCGTGGACTTCACGAGCTTGGGTCGTACCCGGAAGTACTGCCCGGAAACACGTGCACTTGAGGAGCAGTTCTTCGCGATGCTTGCCGCGACCAACCGTTTCGAGGACAATGGCGATGAACTAAGGTTCTTCGCCGGATCGGCTGAAGTGGCCGTCTTCGTGCGTGTTCGGAACGCCCCTGTCGCGCGGGTTGATCAATAGCTCAATTGGCCGCGCCCCTCATGCGGTGATGGGGTGCGAGAATGTCAGCCTCCCGGAATGAGGCTGGAGCAGGGTGGGAGGGCCGGTCCGGTGTTCGGGTCGGCCCTTCTCATGGTGCAGCCGCATCGTGGTCGTTGCTTTTCAACGCCCGGTCCAGGTCAAGACCAAAGAAAAAGGCCCCGGTGCAGGGGCCTTTTCGAGTTCACTAACGGGTGGTGGCTTACTTGGCCACGGCCTGGCGCTTCTCGGTGATGCGGGCGCTCTTGCCACGCAGACCGCGCAGGTAGTAGATGCGGGCCCGGTTCACCTGGCCGCGCTTGTTCAGGTCGATCTTGTCGATGAAGGGGGAGGCCACCGGGAAGATGCGCTCCACGCCCACGTTGTTGCTGATCTTACGCACGGTGAAGGTGGCGGTGCTACCGCTGCCCTTGCGCTGGATCACCACGCCTTGGAACTGCTGGATACGCTCCTTGTTACCTTCAACGATCTTGTAGTGCACGGTGATCGTGTCACCTGCCTTGAATTCGGGAAGGGCGTTCAATGGCGCGTATTCCTTCTCGAGCTGCTTCATCCTGTCCATGGCCTGTCGTGTTTGAGGAGGTAACCCAGCGCCCTGCCATTAACAGGGATTCGGTCTCCGGATTTGGGGCCGCAATATTACGGATCTTTCCGTTCGCTCCACCAACCGGTCATTCTCCGGGCTCCAACAGGCCCGGACGGCGCTGCCGGGTGCGCTCCACGGCTTGTTGGTGGCGCCAGGCATCAATGTGGCCCTGGTGGCCGCTCAGCAACACATCGGGCACGCTCCAGCCTTGATAGTCGGCTGGGCGGGTATAGGCCGGTGGTGCCACCAGCCCATCCTGGAAACTGTCGCTCAAGGCCGACATCTCGTCGCCGATCACGCCGGGCACTATGCGGATGATGGCATCGCACAGCACCGCCGCGGCCAGTTCGCCGCCCGTGAGCACGTAGTCGCCAATGCTCACTTCGCGGTCCACCAGTTGTTCGCGCACCCGTTCGTCAACGCCCTTGTAGTGCCCGCACAGGATGATGAGGTTGCCTTTCAGGCTCAACTGGTTGGCCAGGGGTTGGTCCAGCAACTGGCCATCGGGGCTCATGTAGATCACTTCGGCGTATTCGCGTTGCGATCGCAGTTCGGTTATGGCCCGGTGGATGGGTTCCACGGTCATCACTAGCCCGCCGCCGCCGCCAAAAGGGTAGTCGTCCAGCTTGCGGTGCTTGTCGGTGCTCCATTGGCGCAGGTCATGTACCACCACTTCCGCGAGGCCCTTGTTCTGGGCGCGCTGCAGGATGCTTTCGCCGAACCAACTGTCCAGCAGGCGCGGCACGGCGGAGAGGATATCGATGCGCATGGAGCGTTCCGGAAGGCGTTGCGACGGTATTGCCACGAGCGTCCTACGGCGGGCAAAGTTCCACCTTCGGCAGCGCTCTGCAAACGGGCGGTGGGGTCCACTTTCGGGAAGGTCCGTAATTTCGGCATGCCGGTTGCCATCCTGCCGGCACATTCCTTCGCTAATGAAACAGCTGTTGACCCTTGCCTTCGTGGGTGCGCTCCAACTGGGTGCCATGGCCCAAAAGCACGTTTACGAGGACCTGCTCGTGATGTACGTGGACGAGAAGTACGAGAAGTGCATCGCCAAGGCCGAATCGTACATCAACTCCGACGATACCAAGCGCGATGCCCTGCCTTTCCTCTACGTGAGCATGTGCTACTACGAGATGTCGCGCAACACCAAGTACGAGGTGGATTACCCCAAGGCGGCCGTTGAGGCGCTGAAGTGGGCCGTGAAGTACCGCAAGAAGGACAAGGAGAAGGAGTTCTTCAACAACTACGAGGACTACTGGAGCTCGCTGAACACCATGGCCCTGGAGATGGGCGAAGGACTGCTGGACGACCCCAAGACCCTGAGCAAGGCCAAACAGATCTGGGTGGCGGCCACAGGCTATTACCCCGAGAACCCCGGTGCTTGGTTGATGCTGGCCATGTGCCAGTACAAATCGAACTTGGCAAAGGAGGGCGACCTCAGCATCCAGGAGTACAACAAGGCCATTGCTGCCGCTGGTGATGTGAGCACCCTGCCTGTGGACCAGAAGAAGATGCTGAAGAACGGTGTGATCCGCTACTGCGATTACCTCGTGTCCAAGGGCATGCGCGACCAGGCCCGCAAGGTGGCCACGGTGGTGAAGGATGCCTTCATGGCCGAGGATGATTTCAAAGGCATGTGGAACTCGCTCTGAGCGACGACCTTATTGAACACAAGGAACGGGCCGATGAGGCCCGTTCTTTTATCAGGGAGGTCCGGCCCGGCGTTCACGCTTCCGGCTTGCGGGCGCCCAGGCCCCAGAGCACCAGCAAGGGCAGCAGCAGCAGGTCGGCCACCAATGCAATGGCCAGTGTGATGCTGACCAGCAGCCCCATGTAATACACGCTGGCAAAGCCCGAGAACACCAGGGATATGAAGCCTGAGAGCAACATGATGGTGGTGATGATCAGTGCCTTGCCGGTAGAGAGGAAGGCCCGCTTGGTGGCGTAGGCCAGCGAACGCCCTTTCATGAGCTCGATCCGCAGCTTGCCGAGCATGTGAATGGTGTCGTCCACTGCGATGCCGAAGGCAATGGTGAAGATGATGGCCGTGCTCACCTTGATGTCGATGCCCAACAGGCCCATGATGCCACCCACCACCACCAGCGGAACGATGTTGGGGATCAGGGCGATCACCGTCATCCTCCAGTTGCGGAACACCCAGGCCATGATGGCAGCAATGAGCACGAAGGCAATGGACAGGCCGCCGATCAATTGGCTGCTCAGCTTCTCGTTGTTGCGGTCGATCAGGTAGGCCATGCCTGTCTGGCTGAACCGCAACCCTTGGGGCTTGTCCAGCGCAGCGATGAAGGCATCGAGCTCCGCGTTGCGGCCCCTATGCACGTAGCCGCCCTCATCCTTCATGCGGCCAGTGATGCGGGCCGTGCGTTTGTCGTTGCCCACCAGCGTGGCCATGCGCTGTGTGCCGCTGAAAAGCTCGGCGCGTCTCACCAATTTCCGGCATTCATCGGCGTCGTCAGGTAGCGCATAGAACTCACTGGCGCCGCCGTTGAATGCCTTGTTCAGCGTCTTGACGATGGTGACCGGCGAGATCACGGCGCGCACACCGTACTTCTCCGTCAGATGTCCTTCCACGGCCTCGATGCTGCGCAGCACGTCCAGGTCCCACACCGTGCGGGTGGTATCGTCCAGCGCCACTTCCACCTCAAAGGGCCGCACGCCCCCGAAGTGCTCCTCGAACCAGTAGTAATCCTGTTTCTGGGGGTCGTCCTCGGGCCAATCCTCCAGTAGGAAATTGTCCACCTTCAAGCGCTCGATCTGGGTGGCGGAGGCGACCATCAGCACCAGGAAGGCCCATGGAATGGCGCGCCTGTTCCGCAGCATCCACCGGAACAAGCGATGCAAGGGACCGTACCAGGAGGAGCGCCGTTCATCGTTCTGCGCGGCCACCGGCGTGCGCACCAGCAGCAACACGGCAGGCAGCAGGGTATAGGCCAGTGCGTAGGCCAGCATCACCCCGAAGGCCGTGTATACCCCGAACTCGCGGATGGGCGGGATGCCACTGGTGAGCAGGGTGGCAAAACCGATGGCGGTGGTGAGCGAGGTGAGGAAGGTGGCCAGGCCCACTTCGTAATAAGCAATGGCCAGCGATCGCGCTTGGGTGTGGCCTTGGCGCAGGCATTCGATGTAGCGCTCCAGGATGTGCACCACGTCGCTCATGCCCACCACGAACAGGATCGTGGGGAGCAGCATGGTCAGGATGCTGAGCGGCTTTCCTACCAGGGTGATCAGTCCCACTTGCCAAAGCACGGTGAGGCCCACCACACCAATGGGCACCAACACGCCCCACAGCGTGCGGAAACCGACCGCCAGGAAGATGGCAAGCAGCACCACGGACAGCGTGAAGAACAGGGCCAGCTCGCGCTGCATCTTTTGGATATACCAGTACTGGCCATGGATGCGCCCGCCCATGCGCACAACAGCGAGCACGAC
>CAZQFG010000103.1:0-9769 GCA_964592515.1 uncultured Chryseobacterium sp.
GCTTTCGGGCAGCGCGGAAAAGAACCCGCAAAAAGCATGGGATTTAAACATGGTAGGATTGCTCAACATATTAAATCTCGCAAAGGAAAAAGTAATAAATAAAGTTTTCTGGCCGAGCTCAATTGCTGTTTTCGGGCCAACAACACCTAAGGTAAATACTCCACAGCTTACAATAATGGAACCGACAACGGTATACGGAATCAGCAAGCTTGCGGGTGAAAGATGGTGCGAATATTACTTCGCAAAACATGGAGTTGATGTACGCAGCATCCGCTACCCGGGCCTCATCGGCTGGAAAAGCGCGCCCGGAGGCGGCACGACCGACTATGCCGTACACATCTTCCACGAGGCGCTGAAGCACGGCGCCTACACCAGCTTCCTGGGTCCACAGAGCACGCTGCCCATGATGTACATGCCCGATGCCATCCGGGCCACTATCGACCTGATGGAGGCCCCTGCTGAACTGGTGAAGGAGCGCACCAGCTACAACCTGGCCGGTTTCAGTTTCGATCCGGAACAGATCGCCGCCGAGATACGCCGCCACATCCCCGGCTTCACCATCGGCTACGCGCCAGACCACCGGCAGGCCATCGCCGATAGCTGGCCGCGCAGTATCGACGACAGTGCCGCCCGCGCTGATTGGGACTGGAAACCGCAGTACGACCTGCGCGCCATGGTGGACGACATGATGCTGAACCTGAAGCGCGAGCTGGGGGTGTAGCATTCGTTTGGAACACGCTGACCTGGAGGCCATCGCTGGCCTGGCCATACCGGAGGGCAACCTTTTGACCCTTGATCCCGTTTCGCGTGCGGTTTGCAACCCACGAAACGCACGAGCCATGTTCCGTAGCAGCCTTTTCCTGGTCGTCACCATCACCCTGAGCCTTTGTGCTGCCATTGGGCCTTCGTTCGCCCAGGCCAGCACCGAAATGGACACCCTGAACCGCGTGGATGAAATGGGTCGCAAGCAGGGGTATTGGAAGTTCGTGGCCCCCGCCACCGAAAAGCCCGGCTATCCTGACGGTGCTCTGGTGGAGGAAGGGCGCTATACCAACAGCAAGCGCATCGGCGTGTGGCGCCGATACTGGCCCAACGGTAAGGTGATGAGCGAGATCAACTACCAAATGGGCCGCCCCAAGGGTGAGTACAAGACCTTCTATCCCAACGGAAAAGTGGAGGAGCAGGGTACCTGGGACCTCGATCGCAACACCGGAAAGTTCCAGCGCTGGCACCCCAATGGTCAGCTGGCCCAGGATTTCGTGTTCAACGCCTACGGGGTGCGCGATGGTGAGCAGAAGTACTACCACGAGAACGGTAAGTTGGCCGTGCAGGTGACCGTGGAAGAGGGCAAAGAGGATGGCACCCTGAAGCGGTATACGGCCGATGGGCAGTTGCAGCAGGTCGCGGAGTTCAACGATGGCCTGATCAATGCCGCGAACAGCAAGTACATCAGGTCCGTTCCGAAGGCAGAAGGGGTAAAGGTGGACCCGAAGGCCCCAGCGGCCCCGGAGGTGAGCGCCACCGAGAGCACCAACGCCGTGGCCTTCCGCGAGAACGGCTACAACACACTGTACGACCGTCAACTGCGCATTTCGCAGCAAGGCGAGTTCGTGAACGGAAGGCTCTGGGACGGCAAGCGGTACATCTACGACGCGAACGGCATCCTCAGTCGCATACAGGTGTACAAAGGCGGCCGCTATGCCGGTGATGCCGTGATCACTCCGGAGGACCTGAAGTAGGAGCGACACTTCCCCCGGGCCATCTACCTTCGCAGGCGTTCCCCGAACGCCATGTCGAACTTGCTTAAAGGCCCGCTTTACATTACCAATACGCTTACCCGGAAGAAGGAGGAGTTCGTTGCCCTTCGTCCGCCACATGTGGGGCTGTATGTCTGCGGACCCACGGTCTACAGCGATGTGCACCTGGGCAATGTGCGCACCTTTACCACCTTCGACCTGCTGTACCGCTGGTTGATGCACCTCGGCTACAAGGTCCGCTATGTGCGCAACATCACCGATGTGGGCCATCTGGTGGGCGATGTGGACGAGGGCGAGGACAAGATCGCCAAGCGCGCGCGGCTGGAGCAGCTGGAGCCCATGGAGATCGTGCAGAAATACACCAACGGCTTCCACGATGTGATGCGGCTCTTCAATGTGCTGTCACCGAGCATCGAACCCACAGCGACCGGTCACTTGATCGAGCAGATCGAGATGGTGAAGCGCATCGTCGAAAGCGGCTACGGCTACGAGGCCAACGGCAGCGTATACTTCGATGTGCCCAAGTATGCCGGGAAGCATGCCTACGGGGAGCTCAGTGGTCGCAGGATCGACGAGCTGATCACCAACACGCGCGACACCGAGGGCATGGAAGAGAAGCGCAGCCCGTTGGATTTCGCGATCTGGAAACGTGCCGAAGCACAGCACCTGATGAAGTGGCCCAGCCCTTGGGGCGAAGGCTTCCCCGGATGGCACTTGGAGTGCAGCGCCATGAGCACCAAGTACCTCGGCCAGACCTTCGACATACATGGCGGCGGCATGGACCTGAAGTTCCCGCACCACGAGTGCGAGATCGCGCAGAGCGTGGCCGCCGATGGTCATGCGCCCGTACGCTACTGGATGCACGGCAATATGCTCACCGTTAACGGCCGCAAGATGGCCAAGAGCGAGGGCAACGGTTTCACGCCGGAAGAGCTGCTCACCGGCAACCACAAGTTGTTGGAGAAAGGCTACAGCGCCATGACGGTGCGCTTCTTCATGCTACAGTGCCACTATGCCAGCACGCTCGATTTCAGCAATGCCGCCATGCAGGCATCGGAGAAGGGGCTCGAGCGGTTGATGGCCGCCATGGGAACGCTGGAGAAGCTGAAGCCGGCCAACAACGCCGACCCCGCGCAGGATGATGCTGTTCGTGCCCTTGCCCAGCGCTGCCATACCGCCATGAACGACGACCTCAATTCGCCGGTGATGATCGCCGAGCTCTTCGAGGCCGTGCGACTGATCAACTCGGCCAATGATGGCAAGGTGGCCCTCGGAGCAACAGCGATCGAAGAACTTCGCACGCTGATGAAGGCCATGGTGTTCGACGTGCTGGGATTGCGCACCGAAGCGGCCGCAACGGGCGACGATACCGCGCTGGACGGTCTGGTGCAGGAGTTCATCCGCATGCGCGCCGAGGCGAAGGCCAGGAAGGATTTCGCCACAAGCGACCGAGTGCGTGATCAACTCGCGGCATTGGGTATTGTACTGAAGGACACGAAGGAGGGTACCACATGGCAACGCGCATGAAGCACACCCGGAACCTGAACGCATGGCCGCTTTTGCTGGCGCTTCTGCTGGTCGCGTGCACGCCCGATCCACCGGAGACCACAACCGTGCCAGCGCCTGCATTGCCGGAACTGCCACCCGCGCCCGTGTTCGATGACGATAGCGCGTACGCGTTCGTGAAGCAGCAGGTCGATTTCGGTCCGCGCGTGCCGGGGACCAAGGCGCACCAGGCCTGTGCCGATTGGATGGTCGCCCGCCTGAAGTCAGCCGGTGCCGAGGTGATCGAGCAGACAGGCACGGTAACGGTGTACACCGGACAGAAGATGCCCTTGCGCAACATCATTGCGCGCTGGAGACCCGAGGCCACGGACAGGATCCTGTTGTTGGCGCATTACGACACACGCCCTTACGCCGACAAGGACAACGTGCGGAAGAACGAGCCGATCGATGGCGCCAACGATGGCGGTAGTGGTGTGGGTGTCCTGTTGGAGATCGCGAGGCATTTGGCCACCAAGGAACACGGCCCCGGTGTGGACATCCTCTTTACCGATGTGGAGGATCACGGCCAGCCCAGTGGCGCCATGTCGGGTGATGATAACGGCATTGATACCTGGGCCTTGGGCGCACAGTACTTCGCCAAGAACCCGCATGTGCCGGGCTACAAGGCGCGTTTCGGCATCCTGCTGGACATGGTGGGCGCCAAGGATGCCGTGTTCTACCGCGAGGCCATCAGCATGCAGTTCGCACCCGCCATTGTCGCCAAGGTGTGGCGTACGGCCGCAGCCCTCGGTCATGGCGAACGTTTCGTCCAGGAGACGAAGTACTTCGTGGGCACCGATGATCATGTGCCCATCAACCGTGACCTGCGGATACCCACGGTGGATGTGATCGAATTCCACGAGGCATCAGGCTCCTTCCATCCCAGTTGGCATACGCATGCCGACAACATGGATGTGATCGATCGCGCCACGCTCAACGCTGTTGGCCATACCGTGTTGGAGGTGGTCTGGCGGGAACGCTGATCCCCGCTCCTTCCGCCGAAGCACTCCAAGCGAGGGGCGAACAAGTCGGGCGTGATCCGTGGTGCCGGGTATTTTCACGGTCCATCATTCACCCGGACCATGAACAGGACCCTTACTCTGCTTGCCCTGCTGCCCTCGGTAGCGTTCGGCCAATCACTCGTTTCCACCGCGCCACAGAACAGGACCGTCCTGCTCGAGGATTTCACAGGCATCCATTGCGGTTACTGTCCGGAAGGGCATGCCATTGCTGCCGCACTTGAGGCCCAGCATGGTCCACGCATCGCCGTTGTGGGTGTTCATGCAGGGCCTTACGCCACCCCGGCCACTGGCGAGCCCGATTTCCGCACCACTGCTGGAACGGACATCGATACCTATTTTACCATTGGTGGCTATCCCGCTGGCGTCATCAACCGACACCTGTTCAACGGTGCCGATGATCTGGGCCGTGGTGCCTGGGAAGGTGCGGTGAATGAAATGCTCGCGCTGCCTTCGCCGGTGAACCTTGGTGTGGCCAGTGCCTTCGATGCCGGCACCCGCGAACTGACCGTTACAGTTGAACTACTCTACACTGCGGACAGCCCCGGCGGCGACGACTACATCAGTATATTGCTGGTGGAGAGCAACATCATTGGCCCCCAGACCGACTATGGCCCATCAGGCAACCACACCGACTACCAGCACAACCATGTGTTGCGCAGCTACATCACCGGAACATGGGGCGAAGCGGTGAACACCACCACCCAGGGATCGACCTTGGTGCGCACATACACCTTCATCGTTCCCGAGGAGTGGAACGTGGCCAATTGCGAGGTGGTGGCCTTCGTGAGCGAGGACCACAGCGAGGTGTACCAAGTGCGCGAGGTGCCCGCCGATGGTGGCACCACCTTGGTGATCGGTGAGCTGAACGGCCCCGAACAGACCCATGTGGCCGGAAGCAATGGTCAGCAGAGCACCTTCAACAGCACGCTCACCAATGTGCTGGGTGGTGCGGCCGATTACCAAGTGACACTGACCAGCTATGGTGCGCCTGTGAGCTGGGTGAATGCGGTAGTGGTGGACGGAACCCCCATCGCCAACCCCGGCACCATTGCTGTTGCGGATGCTGCCACCGCCAACATTGCTGTGCAGGTGACCCCGAGCACTGTACCTGGTATCGGGCGCTACCTCTTGTCCATTGCATCCATCAACGACCCCGGCGCACCTGTGCTCGAAGAGGAGTTCAATGTGATCAGCGGCATAACCGACCTTATCGTAACCCACACCGGTGCCGAGCCTTGGGAACAACTTTATCTGGATGGTCTCCAGCAGGCCGGCAACCAGGCCTTTGCGGCAACGAGCAAGGCGAAGTTCATGCGCTTTGGTGAGCAGGGCGCCTTGGCGGGGGTGAACAACCTGTACATGAACATCAGTTGGACCTTTCCCTCGCTCACCGACGATGAAGTGGCTGTCCTTGCGGCCCACATGGATGCCGGTGGTGATGTGATGATCGCAGGCCAGGACATCGGTTGGGACCAGAGCGGTGCCACGGGCAGCTATGGCACTCCCGCAACGCAGGCCTTCTTCGCATCGCACATGCATGCCACCTATGTGGCCGATGGCAGCAGCGCGAACAGCTCGGTGAACTTCTTCGATGCGGACCAGGTGTTCGGCAACCTGCCCAACAGCACGGTGGCGAACGTGTTCAACAACAATACGTACCCTGAGGAGATCACCCCGATCGCTCCGGCAGTGGGTATCCTGCACTACGGCACCAACGTGAACAAGATCGGTGGGCTGCGCTGTGACAACGGCACGTACAAGGTGGTGTATTTCGGTGTGGGACCCGAGCAGATGAGCAACGCCGCTGTGGGTCGTGCCATGGTGCAGGTGAGCCACGATTGGTTCTATGGCGTGGTGGGCGTGGCCGAGTTCGAGGCCATGTTGGCCGAGGCGCTGGGCCAGGCTTATCCAGTGCCCGCTTCGGACCGCATCACCATTCCGCTGAATGACCTGAAAGTGGCCGCAACGCTTGACGTGTTCGACGCCACCGGTCGCTTGGTCATGCAACAACGGGTGGCCGCTGGTACAACGCAACTGGTGCTCGATATCGCCGGGCTTGAGATCGGCCTGTACCGTTACGCGCTCCGTACCACCGAGGGAATGGGCAATGCCCGTGCCTTCCAAGTGGTCCGCTGAACAAGAACGCATCCATGAGCGAAGCCCCTGCGATGAGCGGGGGCTTCGTCTTTTCCCGGTGTGCAAGGCGCGGAACGGAATGCTGACCTACCTGTGATGTCGGCGCTACCTTCGGCCCATGCCCGAAAATCCCGACGTAACAACGGCCAGCGGCACGGCCACGGAGGACAAGCGTTTGTTCCTGCTCGACGCCTATGCGTTGATCTACCGCGCCTACTTCAGCTTCATCAAGGCCCCACGGATCAACAGCCAGCGTCTCAACACCAGTGCCGCCTTCGGCTTCACGCTCACCCTGCTCGACCTCATCAAGCGCGAGAAGCCCACGCACATCGCCGTGGTGTTCGATACCGCCGCTCCCACCGACCGCCACATCGAACACACCGAGTACAAGGCCAATCGGCAGGAGATGCCGGACGACATACGCAGCAATGTGCCCTACATACGCCGCATCATCGAGGCCTTCAATATTCCGGTGCTCGAGAGCGATGGTTACGAGGCGGATGACGTGATCGGTACGCTGGCCAAGAAGGCGGAGCAGGAGGGGTACACCACGTACATGGTGACGCCTGATAAGGATTTCGGGCAATTGGTCACCGACAGGATCCTCATGTACAAGCCCGGACGCGCCGGCGCTCCTCCCGAGGTGTTGGGGCCCAAGGAGATCTGCGACCGTTGGGGCCTTGCGAACACCGATCAAGTGAAGGATATCCTTGGCCTGATGGGCGATGCCGTGGACAACATACCGGGCATTCCGGGGGTGGGTGAGAAAACGGCCATGAAGCTTGTACAGCAATACGGGAGTCTCGAAGCCGTGATCGAACATGCCGGCGAGATCAAAGGCAAGCTCGGCGAGAAGATCCTGGAGCACAAGGACCAGGGCATTTTCTCCAAGCGATTGGCCACCATCATTGTCGATGCGCCGGTGGACATTGATCACGATGCCTTGCACCTCGATCCGCCCGACAAGGAGAAAGTGATGGAGGTGTTCAGCGAGCTGGAGTTCCGCAACCTACTGAAGTCTATACTGGGTGAAGAGGTGCAAGTGCAGAACCCTGCCGCGCCTGCAAAACACACCAAGGCGACCGTGCCATCGGACCAAATGGACATGTTCGGGGGGGGAGATGAGGAGGTAGGAGAGGAGCCGGTCGCGACCACGGCGTTGGCCACGATACACACCACATCGCACGCGTACCACATTGCGGCCAAGCCAGAGGAGCAGGAGGAGTTGGCCCGGCTGTTGGCCCTCCAGGACAGTTTCAGTTTCGATACGGAGACCACCAGTCTGGACGAGCGGAATGCCGAACTGGTGGGCTTGTCGTTCAGCTGGAAGGCACATACGGGTTGGTATGTACCCGTGCCGAATGTCCGCGCCGAGGCTGAAGCCGTTGTTGGAAGGTTCAAGGCGGCCCTCGAGAACGAGCGCACACTGAAAGTGGGCCAGAACATCAAGTACGACCTCATTGTGCTTGAAGGCTACGGCGTGCACTTGGCAGGGCCACAGTTCGACACCATGCTTGCCCATTATCTCTTGCAACCCGAGTTGAGACATGGCATGGACTACATGGCCGAGACCGTGCTGGGTTATCGTCCCGTTTCCATAACCGAGCTGATCGGTCCGAAGGGCAAGGGCCAGAAGAGCATGCGTGATGTTCCGGTGGAACAAGTGGCGGCCTATGCCACGGAGGACGCTGACATCACATGGCAACTGTACGAGGCGTTTGCGCCGCGATTGAAGGAGGATGGTCTGGAGGACCTCTTCAGCACCATGGAGATGCCCTTGGTGCGCGTGCTGGCCGATATGGAAATGGAAGGCATTCGCCTTGACGTGGAAGCGCTCAAGGTGTTCAGTGAAGAGCTGAACGAGGATATATTGAAGCTGCAGACCTCGATCAAGGAGGCTTGCGGCAACATCGAGTTCAACATCGATTCACCCAAGCAGCTGGGCGATGTGCTCTTCGAAACCTTGAAGATCGGTGGCGAAAAGCCAAAGCGGACCAAGACCGGACAGTACCAGACCAGCGAGGATGTGCTCGCGGAACTGACCCACGCCCATCCTGTGGTGCCCATGATCCTGGACTATCGCGGTCTGCGCAAACTGAAGGGTACCTACGTGGACACCCTGCCCACCATGGTGGACTTCCGCACCGGGCGCTTGCACACCAACTACCGGCAGGCCGTTGCGGCCACGGGACGCTTGAGCAGCGAGGAGCCCAACCTGCAGAACATCCCCATTCGCACCGAAAAGGGTCGTGAGATCCGCAAGGCCTTTGTGCCGCGCGATGCCCACCATCGCCTGCTCAGCGCCGATTACAGCCAGATCGAACTACGGGTGATCGCCCATATGAGCGGCGACCACAACATGCAGGAGGCCTTCCGCCACGGGCTCGATATCCACGCGGCCACAGCGGCCAAGGTCTTCAATGTGGAACTGGCCGAAGTGACCCGCGAACAGCGCAGCCGTGCCAAGGCCGTGAACTTCGGCATCGCCTATGGCCAGGGAGCCTTCGGTCTCAGCCAGAACCTGGGCATCCCCCGCGCCGAAGCCAAGCAGATCATCGATGATTACTTCGCCCAGTTCCCCGGTGTACGCGGTTATATGGACGAACAGGTCGAGTTCGCACGCAAGCACGGCTACATCCGCACCATGCTGGGTAGGCGCCGTTACCTGCCCGATATCACCAGCGCCAATCAGACCGTGAGGGCCCAGGCGGAACGCATCGCCATCAATGCGCCCATGCAGGGCACCGCGGCAGATATCATCAAGATCGCCATGGTGCGGATCCATCGTGGTCTAATGGCCGAGAAGCTCAGGAGCCGCCTGCTTCTGCAGGTACACGACGAACTTGTGCTTGACGTGCAACTTGAAGAGGCCGATCGCGTACAAGCGCTCGTGAAAGAGCTCATGGAGAACGCAATTGCACTGGATGTGCCGCTCGTTGTTGACATGAACATGGGGAAAAACTGGCTTGAGGCCCACTGACCCCCTTTCCCGAGCGATGGACCTTTACGCCAATTCTCCCCACAACCCCATGACCGCGATGCGATCGATCAAATGGCCGCTGCTCTTTGCAGCATTGGCCGTGTTCAGCGCCTGCGGAGGCGAACAGCCCCAACAGGACCAACTCCAGGTCGATAATGGCCAGGACAGTGCCTTGGTGGCCGACCGGATGAAGAAGACCAAGAACATCTTCTACAACATCCCCTCGCCCATGGAGACCGCTTCGCTGTTGAAGAAGGCAGGTGCCTCCTACGATGGGAAGATCCTGAACGATGTGAAGAACGTGGACAAGTACACGGCCGCGAGCAAGC
>CAZQFG010000104.1:0-9766 GCA_964592515.1 uncultured Chryseobacterium sp.
TCAATGACCGGATCCATATCCAACGGCCGCAGCGACCGCAGATCCACTATTTCATATGTGATCAAGTGGTGATCACCTGATGCGCTATTCCGGCTTAGGGATGGCAGCGGCGGCTGGCCGCAGGGCGGACCTGCGGCACCGTGGAGCGAGGAGGCCCGACACAGGAGGGACCCCGCAGCCCCGGTGGCGCTGGCCCGCACAAGGACACCACAGCGGACAGCCCGGCCGCGCGGTGGATAGGCGCGTGGCGAGGCAAGCCCCACGGCAGGCAGGCGAACCACTGGATCACCCACACCACCACCGGATAGAAAGGCTTGGGAAAGGGCCATTGCGTGCATGCACCTTCGGGGAACGAACCCGATCACCATGCGCGCACTCTACACCTTTGCTGCCTCCCTCCTACTGCTTGCCACCCACGCCCAGTGGCCCACATCACCGAACGCACCGCTGGTGATCTGCAACGATGCCAGCAACCAGCGCGATCTGCGTGTGGTGGCCGATGGCAGCGGTGGGTGGTACGTACTGTGGGCCGATGACCGCATCGAAACAAACAAATTCAAGGTCTACGCCCAGCGCGTGAACAGCCAAGGCATTCCGCAGTGGGAGCCGAACGGCCGCTTGATCCAGGAGGTGCCGGGGCGAAGCATCAACTTCCTTGGCGCGACGAGGCTGGCGAACGACAACCTCTTCCTGGCCTACATCTCCGGGGGCGATGCCACCTCTGGTGACACCGTGCGCGCCATGGCCTACGACAGCGAAGGTGCTCCCGTATGGGCCGAACCCACGCTGCTCGCCTACCCCGGTCCTCTACCAACGGGGGGACTTTCCGGTGGCAACTACTACCCGCGCGTTACGGCCGTGCTCGGCGGTGCTTATGTGGGCTGGGGCACCAATCCGCAAGGTGCTGCGGATTACATCTACATCGCCCGGGTGAAGCCCGATGGTACTACGGACATGCCGGAGCAAGGTGTGGCAGTAAGTACCATGAACAACCCGATCACCGCTGGACCGTGGACCTTTCGGCACGATCTGGTAGGCGGACTGATGATAGAGCGGCGCTGGGGCAACGGATATGGAGCACCGCTGCGCGCCCAGCGCGTGGATAGCATGGGCGTGCAGCTTTGGCCCAGCTTCATTGAGGTGAGCGCCAACAGCGGCGGTCTGGGCTACGAATGGAGCACGGCCATCGCAGCGACAGGTCGGGCCAACTCCGTGTGGGGCAATGGCTATGATCTGCGCATGTCGATCTACGACACCACCGGTGTGCTCGTCAATACCACAGCGCCCATTGATGTGTGCATCCAGCCCGATGTGCAGGAGAATCCCTTCGTGGTGCAAACGGTGGACGAGACCACGGTGTTCTGGGCGGACAACCGCGCTTCCGCAGGCAATGGAAGGCAGGTGTTCATGCAGCGTTTCGATGCGATCGGCACACCGATCCTGCCGGAGACAGGTGTGCTGGCCATGCAGGTGAACGGCAACAACATCAGCTACCCGCGCGCATTCCCGGCGGAGGACAACAGCTTCATCGTATCCATGTACACCGCCTTCGACATAGGAGGCGGCACGTCCGGATTCCGCGTGGGACGAGTGACGAACACCGGCATCAACCTGTGGAGCGATACCACGCGGTTCACAACACCAGAACTAGGACCCAATGCGGGCACGGACTTCAGCATGGTGAGCGATGGCGATGGTGGGGCTGCGGCCTTCTGGTTCAACTGGCAGAACAATGCCATCTACGCCGCGCGGCTGGATCGCAACGGGCGCATGGGCGACTTCACCGCTATCCAAGAGCCCGATGGCACCTCGGTCATCCCTGCACACCCGAACCCGACCACGGACCGCATCACGTTCTCCGTGCCGGTGAACGAGCGCATCCTGGGCATCGAGCTGATGGATGTGCGGGGTGCGACCGTCGCTGTTCCGCCACCTGAACGCACGATCGCCACCGATGCCCTGCCAAGCGGGCTGTACTCCGCGCGCATCCGCACGAGCGCTGGTGTGCATGTAAGCCGGTTCGTCAAGCATTGACCCGCTCGTTCTGAATGGCCCCCGCGCACCTTGAACAGCCGCCGGCCATGGCCGCTCCATTGCCGATCCAAAACCTGAGAACTTCACCCATGAAACGCTCCGACACCTTTGCCTGCTCACTTGCAACGTTCCTGTTCCTACTGGCCCTGCCTGCCAATGCACAACAGGAAGGATTCGTAGCCAATCACGGACAGGTCCATGACCAGGACCTGAAGCCGGTGCCCCAGGTGAAGTTCATGCTCGCGCGGCCCGGCCTCAACGTACGGCTGCAGGGTGATGGTATCACGTACGATACATACACGGTGGAGGATCAAGCGACCACGGATGCGGAGCCGTTGGATGAGGACTCCGGACGGACCTTCCGCTTCCATCGCATCGACCTGCGCTTCCTGAACGGCGACCCAAATCTCGACCTGAAGCCCGATGGCACGAGCAAGGACCACTTGAACTTCTACTCCGAAACCATTGGTGCGGTAGGCGCGACCAATGTCCGCCACTACTCAACGGTGACCTACCCCGGACCATGGCCCGGGGTCGATCTGCGTTGCATGGTTGAGGACGACCAGTTCAAATACGAGGTCATCGTGCATCCGGAAGGTCGCTTGAGCGATGTACGCTTCAAGGTGGACGGAGCGGGACTTTCACTGGATCCGGACGGCGCGCTGGTGTTCACCTGGGAGAACGGTCGGATGCTGGAGGTGATGCCAGCGAGCTGGACCGAAGTGAACGGCCGGAAGACCCGCGCTGATGTGCGATACCGGATCCATGACGATGGCTCCTTCGGATTCGTTCGCTCGGATGATCGGCCGGGCACGTTGGTGATCGATCCCGTACCCGTGGTGACCTGGAGCACCTTCTACGGTGGAAGCCAGTCTGATAACATCGCCGGTGTCGCGCACGATCCATCGGGCAATGTCTACGCCACGGGTGAATCGCTTTCGGGAAACAACATCGCCACCACCGGCGCGTTCGACCAGTCCTATTCGGGTCTCCCTGCAGCGATGCTCGTGAAGTTCAATGCGAGCGGCATCCGCCAGTGGGCCACCTATTTCGGCAATAATGGTGGGAAGCCTTATCGCGCGGTCACCTGCTCAGCGAACTCCACCAGCGTGGCGATCGCTGGTTACACGAAGACCAACGGCTTGGGCACCGTGGGAACCTTCCAACCCACGCTCGCTGGCCAAATGGACGGGTTCATTGCCCGCTTCAGCATCGCCGGTGCCTTGCAGTGGTGCACCTACTATGGCGGCTTCGCATACGACCTGATCCATGACATCTCCATGAATGAAAGCGGCGTGAGCACCGTGGTCGGCAGCACCGCGAACGCCACCGGGATGTCCACCACGGGCGACATCACCTTCGGCGGCGGAACGGATGCCTTCGTAGCCCGCTTCGATGATGTCGGCGGCCGCTTCTGGAGCACGTACATCGGCGGCACCCAGGACGATGAAGCGCTCGGGGTGAACGTACGCACCGTGCTGGGCCTCACCACGATCGTGGTATCGGGCACGAGCTCATCACCTGCGGGCGTGGCCACCACCGGTGCATGGGACACCTCCTTGGGAGGCACTTCCGATGCCTTCCTGGCAAGATTGAGCGTCTCCGGCCAGATGCAGTGGTGCACCTATTTCGGTGGTCCCGGCGCAGAGACCGGAACGGGAACGGCGTTCCTTGCATTGGACCGCATCGCGCTTGTGGGGCGCACCACGTCCACCACCGGCCTGAGCACACAGGGAGTGGCACAATCCACTCCAGGATACATCGACGGCTTTAGCGTGGGCGATGGTTATCTCGCCTCATTCACGATCAGCGGCACGCGCCAATGGGCCACTTACGTGGGAAGTTTCTCCACTGTCGTGGACGATGTGGTCACTGGCGTGGCAGGCACCAGCGATGGCACGGCGATCATCACCGGCGGCGCAGGTGGCTCGCTGGGCACCACCGGTTCCTGGGACGCCACGTGGAACGGTTCGCAGGATGCCTTCGTGGGCGCCTATTCCACCAGCGGGGCGAAGCTCTGGTTCGGGTACATCGGCGCCGACCAGATCGACCAGGGCTCGGCGGTGAGCTTGCGCACCAGCGGTTCGGACATCGCCATCACCGTGGGAGGATTCACGTTCTCAGAGACCAACGTGGCCACCAATCCTTCGCATCAATCGTCGATCGGCGGATCAAAGGATGGGTTCGTGACCAGGCTCAACTGGAACACCGCCAGCGGCATGATCGCCCTCGACGATCAAGCCGCAGCATTACACGATGCACGCGTCACCGTGAGCGGGAACAACGTCCTCGTGGAGTACACGCCACCCATCGGATCCGAAACCACCAACGTCCACGTGTTCGACGCGCAAGGGCGGCACGTACGGACCGAACAAGGCTCGCACGGGGTCTCGTTCAACGGCTTGGGTGCAGGGGCCTATCTGCTCATGATCGAAGACAGGGACCAACGATCATCTCTGCGGTTCGTGGTGCCGTAAGCCACCCGTCGATCGCCTCCAGGAAGGCAATGGCGTCAGGGATCTACATCGTGATCAGCCAAAGCACCACCGGCCATAGCGTCATGCCTTCCATGAAACAGTGATCACATCCAAGCGCCCCATGAACCCAAAGCATCTGACAGCAGCAGTGCTGCTTGGACCGAGCACCACCTGCGCTGCTCAGCCCTTCTCCACCCAAGCCAATGCGGTGCATGCTTTCGGCACCTACGACTACGCGTGGTGCTTCGAGCTCGCGGAGACCGGCGTGCTGGACATGCAGTGCAATGGCGATCTTAACTGCTTCCCACGCGCGATCGTGGCCGAGGACAACAGCTTCATCGTGACCATGTACACGGCTTTCGATATCGGCGGTGGAACGGCTGGTTTCCGGGTGGGTCACGATGTACGGCACCTTTCACCTGGTCAGTACACTGTTGTCCGCAACTCTAGCAAAACATTGCTACCAGGACTCTTCATCAAGCAATAGCGACCAACAACAAGGCAGTCTGGATCGCAGGCCATGTACAACGCAACATAACTACGACGAACGATCATTTACGACCATGAGGCACTCAACCCTTTTCACCATCTCCTTCGCACTGCTCCTTGTCGCCTGTAAAAAGGACGACAACACGCCAACTCCAAGTAGTGGAGGCCCCACCGGAGGCACCAACGGGACCGGCCTGATCACAAGCTGGTCACCTGTGAAACCCTATCCGGATGAAGTGATCACGTTGACGGGCGGACCGTTCAACACGAACCCTGCGGAGAACACCGTGAGGGCCGCGGCAACGTTATTGAACGTGTTGAGCGTGAGCAGCACCCAGTTGGTGGTACAGGCACCATCCACGTTCGTTCCCTTCACCGGAGGCTATACCAACCTGGTCGTGAACAGCGGGAACAACGCGGATACCATCCCGTATTTGTATTGGAAACGCCCCATGAACCTGCTTTTCCTAGAGGATAATCTGGACCAGACCTTTTCGGGTCAGCCCGCCCGTGCCGGAGATTCCGTCCAATTCCAAGGATACGGTTTCACGCCATCCAACATGAGCGTTTCCTTCAACAACATGCCCATGACCGGTTTGGGCATCGACTCGTCCTTTTACGGCCAATTGCGTTTCCGCATACCCTTGTGCTTTGCCTCGGGGTACGACGAGAGCACGATGACCACAGCATTCGTAACTGCCACGAATGCCGACGGCCGAACGGACACCCTGACCATTCCCTTCGCACCAACGCCGGACATGCGACTGTACGGCATCGAGCTGATCGGTGGTGGTTCGGTCTTTTCGTTGGCTCAGCTCAACGGTGGCGGCCAAGTGCTCAACTTCCGGGTGTACGGTCGATACCTTTTCGCGACAACGCCATGGGCGCTCACTGGACCATCCCCCACCAGCGGCACCCTGGGCGTGGGTGGATACCCGAACGAGACTTCATTGGTGGTGAACCCGGTCAGCATGTCCCCTGGGATATACTCCCTCTCTGTGAACGGATCATCCATCAGCTATGGGTTCACCCTGACACCGTGATGACCCGACGCTGGCGGCCTAATTCAAGGATTATTTTGCGTGGTTCGTTGACCGAACTGATACTGCTGGCCTCCGTGCTGTCCAGCAGTATTCCGCTGAACGCATGGGCCCAACCCGCGGTGCATCTGCCCGCCGCACTTCCGGTCATGGGCGCCTATTACATCAATGTCCACGAACTCGCCAAGCCCTACTTCCTGACGGACACGGTGGGCGCAGAGCTCACCTGGAACCTGGCGGACATCGAACTGAAGGACCCCTTCCCGGTGACCGACAGCGTGCTCCCGTGGGACCAGGCCATGGATGACAGCCTCCCCGAGGGAACTGCCGTTGTATTGCACCGGGCCTACAGCTATCGCCGCCACTACCTCTCCTTCGTGGATGGTGCCCTGCAGGAACTCGGCACATATGCCCCCTACTACAACGAACACGAGCGCTACTCACGACCCGTTATGCTCTGGCAGGATGGCAGCGGCTATGGATCCTACTCCGAGCAATACTCGCCTACCATCGAGGATGTCATGATGCGACGTGAAGTAGTAGGCACCGGCACTCTGATGGCGCCCTTCGGCACCTTCCCCGACCTGCTCCTTTTGAAGGTGTGGCCCGATCGCGATCTGCCCGCCGAACGTTACGAGCTCGTGGATCCGACGAACGTGCTACGGACCCTTGCCATCTTCTGGAGCAACGGGGATGCCCAGTTGTACGAGCCGGCCGGATATGCCGGATCAGGCCAGTGATCGGATCATCTCTACGACAGCCTGTTCAAGGCAATACCTGACAAATCGCATTTCCCGAGCATCCGCCCCCGGCTAGCTTCAGCCCATGGCGAAGAACATCCTCTGGCTGCGCGATGTGCGCAATACGGACGTAGCCTCCGTGGGCGGCAAGAACGCTTCACTCGGGGAAATGATCGCCTCACTTGGCGGAGCAGGTATCCGTGTACCCAATGGCTTCGCCATCTCTGCGCAGGCTTACTGGCAGTTTCTGGACACCAACGGTATCCGTGAGGGCATCACCCGCAGTATGTCACACCTCGATCGCACGGACCTCGCGAACCTGAAGGTCGTAGCGGATGAAGCACGCTCCTTGATCATGAAGTCCTCTTGGCCGGACGACCTGGCAAGGGAGATCCGCTTGGCCTACGAGCAACTCTCCCAGGAGGGTGCATCCGTTGCTGTACGCAGCAGTGCCACTGCCGAGGACCTGCCCACCGCCAGCTTCGCCGGAAGACACGAATCCTTCCTGAACATCCAAGGCGTGGATGCGCTGCTGGAGGCTGCGAAGCGATGCTATGCCTCACTGTTCATGGAACGCGCCATCAAGTACCGGCATGATATGGGTTTCCCGGACATGAAGGTGGCGCTGTCCATCGGTGTGCAGCACATGGTGCGGTCGGACATTGGTGGCGCAGGAGTGATCTTCACACTGGAACCAGAGAGCGGATTTCGCAACGTGGTGCATGTGGCCGCCAACTGGGGTCTGGGCGAGAACGTGGTACAGGGTGCCGTGGAGACCGATGAATACCAAGTCTTCAAGCCGACCCTGCGTGCGGGGAAACACGCCATCCTGCAACACAAGCTCGGCGCGAAGCAGAAGACGATGGTCCTTGAACCAGCAGGCGATGGTAGGCCGGGATCAAGCACCGTCAACCTCGATACGCCTGCGGATCGGCGCGAACGGTATGTATTGGGCGATGACGAGGTGCAGCAGCTCGCCCACTGGGCCGTGACCATCGAAGAGCACTACGGCATGCCCATGGACATCGAATGGGCGAAGGATGGCCTCACGGGCAAGCTCTATATCGTTCAGGCGCGGCCGGAGACGGTCCACTCCGCCAAAGACCCGTTCCAATTGAAGGAATACGCGCTGAAAGGCAAGGGTTCCGTGCTCGTCACAGGAAATGCCGTAGGCAGCAAGATCGCGGCGGGGCGGGTGCGCAAGCTCGATTCTCCTGCACAGGCCGACCAGTTGCAGGACGGTGAAGTGCTCGTCACCGACATCACCAACCCGGACTGGGACCCGGTACTGAAGCGCGCCTCGGCGATCGTCACCAACAAGGGTGGACGCACCAGCCATGCAGCGATCGTGGCACGGGAGATGGGCACCGTGGCCATCGTGGGTGCGCTCAAGGCCACGGATGTATTGCAGGATGGCCAGCTTATCACGGTAAGCTGCGCCGAAGGAAGGACCGGCAAGGTCCACGATGGGCAACTCGATTGGACCGAGAACAGCATCGATCTCAAGGCGGTAAAGCTCCCCAGCACCGATGCCATGCTCATCCTCGCCGATCCGGAGAAGGCCTTCCGCTACTCCTTCTACCCGAACCACGGCGTGGGCCTGATGCGCTTGGAGTTCGTGATCAACAACAGCATCCGCGTGCATCCCATGGCACTGGTGAAGTTCGATGAGCTGACCGACGCCAGGGCGAAAGCCGAGATCGAGCAGTTGACCCGGCATCATCCCGATAAGCGCCGCTACTTCATCGAGCATCTCGCGGAAGCGGTGGCCACGATCGCGGCCGCCTTCCACCCACATGATGTGATCGTTCGGATGAGCGACTTCAAGACCAACGAGTACGCGAGCCTGCTCGGCGGCAAACAGTTCGAGCCTGAGGAGGAGAACCCAATGATCGGTTTCCGTGGCGCTTCCCGATACTACAACGAGCGCTACCGCGAAGGTTTCCGGCTGGAATGTGCTGCCATGAAGCGGGTGCGCGAAGACATGGGGCTGACCAACGTGAAACTGATGATCCCCTTCTGCCGCACGGTGGGTGAAGCGAAGCGCGTGGTGGAATTGATGGCGGAGTTCGGCCTGAAGCGCGGCGAGAACGGGTTGCAGCTCTACATGATGACAGAGATCCCCAGCAACGTGATCCGGGCAAAGGATTTTGCACAATACTTCGATGGCTTCAGCATCGGCAGCAACGACCTCACGCAACTCACCTTGGGCATCGACCGCGACTCGGCGATCATCAGCGATCTGTTCAGCGAGAACGACGCGGCCGTGAAGGACATGATCGCTTCCGTGATCGCCTCGGCGCACAGCACCGGCACGCGCATCGGTCTTTGTGGCCAGGCACCCAGTGATGATCCATCGTTCGCGAAGTTCCTGGTGGAGTTAGGCATAAACAGCATCTCATTCAACCCCGACGCGTTGATCAAAGGCATCACCAACATCCGCGAGGCCGAGGAACAACGCACGACCACCACTACTTGAACCACTGACCATGGAACATCAACCCAAGCAACCGGACCTCCCCTCCCCTGAGCGACCGACCACGGTACCTCACGAACCGCCAACGCGCCCAGGACCGGACCATCCGATCACCCGCCCACAACCACCCAACGTCCCGCCGAGCGAACCACCAACCCGACCACAACCAGGCTCATGGCATTGACCCATGATCAGGGAGGCCTTCATCGACAGGACCGAGGCTGGCGAGCTACTGGCGCAAGCGCTTGAGCACTACCGTGGCACCAATGCGCTGATACTCGCCATTCCCCGTGGTGGTGTTGCCGTTGGTCATGCATTGGCGCGGTGCCTTGGACTGCCCATGGACATCGTGCTCGCCAAGAAGATCGGTCATCCGTCCAACCCTGAATTCGCCATTGGTGCCGTATCACTCGAATCGCAATTGGTGGATCCGCGATACGATGTGTCACACATCTACCTCAATACGGAGATCAAGCGCATCAGGGCAAAACTGCAGGAACGCGCTGCACT